>NZ_MCUF01000075.1:0-52079 GCF_002873615.1 Shewanella sp. 10N.286.51.B7 | reverse complement strand
CGAAGCGGACTCAAAATGAAGTTTAAAGCTGGATCATTCTCCGTTGGAAATTTTGCTGTTTAAATTTCGCCGGAGCTGCGGGGTGTTCTAAGAGGGAGTCGCAGTTCACTCCCTTTTAGTCTGGTGTGGGCGAAGCGCCACGACTTTGATTTAGACGTTGACCTAGACTTTGATTTAGATGTTTATTCGAATCTAGAAATCAGTAGCTAACGAAAGCTGCTAACAAGTATTGAGGCAAAAACGTGTTTCAAGTAGACCGAGTGAATGTCTAAAAAATTCACCGAATTACTACCTTTAGCAACTAAACCTCTACTACGTTCTCCCCTGATAGTGATAAAATCTCTGCATCAGAATTATCCAGAAACTAGGTATTTATAAACAATGTTTATCCATCATGTTAACGACATCGACTGGCTAGTGATTACAGCTTTTGAAGAACTGAAAACGATGTTTATCGAAGAGGCTGGTGCTATCCCATCTTGCTTCTCTAGTATCAGTGAATTGAGCCTGATTGATCAAGCCAAGCGCACTTATGGATATTTGCCTACACTCAGCGGCGTAATCACCGATACTGGTACATTTCAAAGTCAGGATAACGAAGAAGATTTAAGCCCACAGCTTGCCTGCCTAGTTGAGGGACGTGGTCGGGTGTTTATTTATCACGACGGCTTTGTGGCTTTTGTGGATGACGAACAAACCTTTATTACCCGAATGGACTGAAATTATTCAATAAGCTGAAACTCGCATCCCTAGCAAGAAAAAGAGTAAAAGCGAGTTACAACCTCTAACTTTATACTTCATTTATTTTAGCTCTATTACAGAAAGGCATGGCTCAATCTAATCCATTACCTGCCGCAGCGTTTTATGCAGATACATCCATATTTTCGAGGGTATTAACACATCTACGCTGGGATTAGTGTCTCTTCGATTTAACTGTATTCGCCACTAATAGACACAGAACAAAACCTTTCAGAATCAATTTGAATTGAGGTCATCGAGAAAAGGACGTGAGCTTGGCATGGATGCCAAGTTAGCTTTCGTTAGGCCACGGACGGCCTATCGGAAGCGTTAGGCCTTTTCGGCAACGGCCGAAGCAGGCACACATGAAGTTTGAAGCTGGATCGAACCCCATCGAAAATTATGCGTTTTTCAGCATTTTTCGTCTGGGGCGCTAAGGGTTTCCAAAGGGGCGCAAGCGCTTTGCCCCTTTGGTCTGGTGTGGGCGAAGCGCCACGACTTTGGTTTGTTCAAATAGCAATCAAGGAATAAGGCAAAGCTTATTCCATATGCCAACCGCTATTTAATCACATAGTTAATAACCAAGCCCATCAACAAAAAGCCGCTGAACATTGCTGTTTAGCGGCTTTTAAATGCTTAGCTACAAATTAGCAGCTAACAATCGTTTGCGCCATTTTACGGCGTAGGTAAGCAATTTGCTGCATATGCGGTAAATCTTTCGGGCACGCATCCTGACAACCTAGTAAGGTCATACAACCAAACACGCCATCTTGATTACCTATCACATGATAAAAATCTTCAGCACTACGGGTATCACGGCTGTCCATTTCAAAACGGGCGATTTTCATCATCCCAACCGCGCCAACAAAACTGTCTTTCATTTGCTTAGTTGCACAAGCAGATACACAGACACCGCATTCCACACAACGTTCTAGCTCATACAATTTCGCCGCTTCAGCAGGGTCCATTGGCGTTTCTAAACGATGGATATCAATATCATTCGCATCAGGTTGCAGCCACAATTGTAAACGCTCAGCAAGCTGACGCATAAATTTGCCTGTGTTTACCGATAAATCGCCAATCAATTCAAAACCTGGCAATGGCATCAGTTTAATTTTTCCATCAGGGAAATTAGCCGTTAGCGTGCGACAAGCCAAGGTGGGTTTGCCATTAATCACCATGGCGCAACTGCCACAAATACCCGCGCGGCACACAAAATCAAATTGCAACGATGGATCTTGTTGTTCACGTAACAAGTTCAATGCAATAAACACTGTCATACCTGGGGCTTCGGTGATCTCGTAAGTCACCATTTTTGGTTTGTCGTTAGGGTCTTGCGGATCATAACGAAAAATTTCAAAACTAATCGTACGTGGGCTCGTCATTACTTCTCTCCCGACACAGCAATCGTGTCACTTAATCTTTCATTACGAGGACGTAATGTTTCAGGTAAGTCAAATGGCATAATAGCCGCTTGCTTATCAAAACGATCTGCACCGTCACCCAGCTCTGCAAGAATGTCTGCGATTTGAGTTTCACGTTTTGCAGTATCAGGATGCGCTACGGCATTATCATTACCGTAACCACGATAACCTGGTGGTAATTCCATTTTCATTACATCAAGCTGCTCGTAACTTAACGTCGGCTCCAATGCATTTTCATTAGGCCAAGTTGATAAAGTTCGGTTAAGCCATTCTTTGTCGTTACGTTGTGGGTAATCTTCACGGGCATGGGCTCCGCGACTTTCTGTACGTGCGTTAGCACCGCAGGCAACGGTTAAAGCAACACGTAACATACGCGGTACGCGCAATGCTTCTACTAGCTCAGGGTTGGCATGGCGTTTCTTACACTTAAGACCAATATTCTTGCTGCGCTGCAGTAAGTCTTTTAACTCGGTAATGGCTTTTTCAAGCTCAGTGCCATTACGGAAAATGCCCACGTAATCCATCATAATGCGTTGCATGGCGAGCTTAATTTCAAACACATTTTCAGTGCCGTCGCCTACAAGTAAGTCATCAATTTCAGCTTGTAACTTGCTCATGCTGTTATCAATAACTTGAGTGTTGATTTCTAGGGTGTTTTTTTCACAATAATCGGCCACATATTTTCCGATAATCATCCCACCGACAACGGTCTCAGCCAGTGAATTACCACCTAAGCGGTTAAAACCGTGCATATCCCAACAGGCTGCCTCACCGACACTGAATAAGCCTGCAAGTTGCGGACTTTCACCAGTCGCATTAGTGCGGATACCACCCATAGAATAATGCTGTGTTGGCCTAACTGGGATCCAATCTTTTGCAGGATCAATCCCTAAGAAGTTTTCGCAAATTTCTTTCACTTCACGTAAGTTGGTTTCAACGTGTTTACGGCCAAGCAAGGTTATATCGAGCCATAAATGTGGCCCATAAGGGCTATCAACCCCTTTGCCTTTTCGCATATGTTCGGTCATCCGGCGTGAAACCACATCACGTGAGGCCAGCTCTTTCTTTTCAGGTTCATAATCTGGCATAAAGCGATGACCATCTTTGTCACGCAATAAGCCACCATCACCACGACAGCCCTCTGTGGTTAAAATCCCCACAGGCACAATCGCTGTTGGATGGAACTGCACCGCTTCCATGTTCCCTAACGTCGCAACGCCGGTATCCAATGCCAATGCTTGGCCGATACCTTCACAGATAATTGCGTTAGTAGACACTTCATAAATACGGCCATAGCCGCCAGTTGCAATCGTGGTTGATTTACCAATATAGGCACGTAGCTCACCCGTCACTAAACAGCGTGCAATCACACCATGACAGCGTTTGCCATCATGAATAAGCGATAGTGCTTCAATGCGCTCATGAACTGGAATATCCATCTCAATGGCTTTGTTATCAACGGCATATAACAGTGAATGTCCGGTGCCATCAGCGGTATAACAAGTACGCCACTTTTTAGTGCCACCAAAATCACGGGCGTTAATTAAACCATGAGCTTTTTCTGCTTCAGTAATGGTCACCTTTTCAGCATTCACCACCACTTGGCGATCGCCTGCGGTAATACGCGACCAGGGTACGCCCCAGTTAGCCAGTTCACGCACCGCTTTAGGTGCACAATGGGCAAACATTCTTGCTACGTCTTGATCGCAGCCCCAGTCAGACCCTTTTACGGTATCTTGGAAATGAACATCTTCATCATCGCCCATCCCTTTAACCGTATTACCAAGGCTGGCTTGCATGCCGCCTTGTGCTGCAGCTGAGTGAGAACGCTTAGCGGGAATTAGCGATAGCACGACTGTGTCTAAACCACGCTCTTTTGAAGCAATAGCCACACGTAAACCAGCAAGGCCTGCGCCGACGACTAATGAGTCTGTATATATAATTTTCACGGATACTCCTTAAATACGTTATGAGCCTTGAATGCAATGCACTCTGGTTCATCTACAACTCGTTAGTCTTTAGCTCGGCACAAATGGAGTCACGGGTAACTCCAATGATTGACCGATAAAAATATAAGTAAGCAAACTAGCGATACCAATAATCATCAAGTACACCACCATCACTTTCGCAAGCTTTAACGCAGCCATGCGTTTAGTGGTGATGCCCCATTTAATGGCAACGCGATACAAACCAAACATGGCATGAATGACCACTGCAGGGAGTAGCAATATATAGAGCATCCACACATCTTGGTGATAGACCCGCTCAGCGGATAAATGCGGTCCAATTTCAGGATTAGTGATCATGTCAAACAAGTGCACTGGCGCGAGGAAGAATAAAAGAAAGCCAGTGATCAACTGCCAAAACCAAATTTTAGTATCTTGGTGAGGCATAATCGTCATTTGGCTGCGCAGTGCTCGCCATTGTTGAATTTGGGCAGGGAATCGTCTTAATGCAAACAGAGCATGCACTAATACGACGATTAACATAAATGCCGAGACGAATTTAGTCGTTACAGGAAAACCTTGTCCATTGTCACTGAACATACTGCCTTCAAGAAAATGCGCCACATGATAAAAGGCATCTTTGCTGATCAAAATGCTCGATTCAAAATGCAAATGCATAATAATGAAAAAGCCTAACAACAACCCGGTAGCACTTTGTAATTTATCGGCTCTGGCTGCCCAAATCGGGTTCAAATACCCTTTTGACGAGACGTCATGAATCTTTTGTGTTTGAGTTTGCGATGAAGCAGTCATAGTTTCCATGCCTGTTAATGACACATTTCTGGTAAATTTAGCTTATCAGCTATCCCTATTTCTCCTTGGCCATAAAAATTAAATCGTGATCAAGCTCACTTACCATTGATCGTCTTTTAGAACTTGATCACAATCACAAATTGTTCAAATTTAAGAACTCAA
Organism: Shewanella sp. 10N.286.51.B7; assembly: GCF_002873615.1. Taxonomy (NCBI): domain Bacteria; kingdom Pseudomonadati; phylum Pseudomonadota; class Gammaproteobacteria; order Alteromonadales; family Shewanellaceae; genus Shewanella; species Shewanella sp. 10N.286.51.B7. The sequence continues at coordinate 46,996 of NZ_MCUF01000075.1, read as the reverse complement.
AATTTTGCTTATCTTTCATTAATTTATAGTGACATTCAAACAAAAGTACGAGTTACACTGATTTCGTCATGAATATTAATAGGTTAATCATTAACCAGTCGTTAAAAGTGCTAAAACAAGCCTTTCGATGCAAATATGTAATATTTCACTATCAAATGCTGCTGTTTTAGCCTTCAAGCAGGTACAATACGCGATTAAATTATTCTCATAGGAAAAACTCCATGCCTTGGATTCAACTTCGCATTAGCACTAACAGCGACCACGCCGACGCACTCGGTGATCTTTTAATGGAGCAAGGTTCTGTATCAATTACCTATGAAGATGGTAAAGACACCCCTATTTTTGAGCCTAAGTTAGGTGAAACGCCACTTTGGCAAGACACCATAGTGATTGCATTATTTGATGCTGGCACTGACTTAAGTCCAACAGTGAGTTTTTTAGAAACTCTGCCTTATTTAGGTAAAGGGTTTAAACATAAAATTGAACAAATTGAAGACAAAGACTGGGTTCGCGAATGGATGGATAGCTTTCACCCAATTAAATTCGGCCAACGCTTATGGATATGTCCAAGCTGGCGCGACATTCCTGAGCCAGAGGCAGTCAACGTCATTCTTGATCCTGGTTTAGCTTTCGGTACAGGCACACATGCAACAACGGCCTTATGCCTTGAATGGTTAGACGGTTTAGATCTTTCAGATAAAGAAGTCATCGACTTTGGTTGTGGTTCGGGCATTTTAGCCATCGCCGCCCTTAAACTTGGCGCGAAAACCGTAACGGGTGTTGATATTGACTACCAAGCGATTGATGCATCGACTGCCAACGCTGAACGTAACGGCGTTGCAGATAAGCTAGCTTTATACTTACCAGAAAACCAACCAGAGAATCTGCAAGCCGATATCTTGGTGGCTAACATCCTTGCTGGCCCACTTCGTGAGTTAGCACCACTGATTGCAGAAAAAGTGAAAACTGGCGGAAAATTAGCTTTATCAGGCCTCTTAGAAGAACAAGCAGAAGAAATCTCACAGTTTTATAGCCAATGGTTCATCATGGATGAAGCGGCTCACAAAGAAGACTGGAGTCGCTTGACAGGTACCCGCAAATAACGGTAAAGGCAGCGCATCCCTTATGGCAGCTAGATCTACGCATAAGGGAGCGATGACTACTCTCCAACTAAAAGTCAAGTAAAAAAGTTACATTTAGTTCATTTATTGACCTTTTCAGGAAGGCAAAAAAGGGCTAATATAGCGCCCCTTTGACGAGCAAGGTGAATAACGCAATGCAAATTGGCCCGTATCAACTGAAGAATCAGCTGATTGTGGCACCAATGGCAGGTGTCACCGATCGCGCTTTTAGAAACCTCTGTTTACGCTATGGCGCAGGTCTAGCGGTTTCAGAAATGCTTTCATCGAATCCTGAAGTTTGGGATACCGATAAAAGCCGCCAGCGCATGATGCATTCTGGCGAAGAAGGTATACGTTCAGTACAAATCGCAGGTGCAGATCCTGAATTAATGGCAAACGCAGCTCAGTTCAATGTTGAACAAGGTGCGCATATCATTGATATCAATATGGGTTGCCCAGCGAAAAAGGTGAATAAAAAGCTCGCAGGCTCGGCATTAATGCAAGATCCCCAGCTAGTAAAAGAGATTTTACAAGCTGTAGTTAGTGCAGTTGATGTTCCTGTGACATTAAAAATTCGCACAGGTTGGCAACCTGAACATCGTAATGGTGTTGAAATTGCCCGCATTGCAGAAGATTGTGGTATCGCTTCGCTCGCCGTTCACGGTAGAACGAGACAATGCATGTATAAAGGCTTTGCCGAATACGACACTATTAAAGCAATAAAACAAAATGTCTCACTCCCTGTTGTTGCCAACGGAGATATCGACAGTCCAGAGAAAGCTAAGTTCGTCTTAGATTACACTGGCGCCGATGCTGTAATGGTAGGACGTGGAGCCCAAGGCAGACCGTGGATTTTTAGAGAAATCCACCACTACTTGGAAACAGGTAAAAAATTACCGCCAGTTGAGGCGAGCGAGCAACGAGAAATCATGCTCGAACACCTTAACAAATTGTACGAATTGTACGGCGAATACAAAGGTGTCCGATTTGCCCGAAAGCATATGGGATGGTACCTAAACCAAGAAGAACAGCGACAGTTCCGTGCTGACTTTAATAGGCTTGAAACCGCTGAACAGCAATATTCCCTAGTGGAATGTTACTTTGATGAATTAGTAAATTTTTAATATAAAGAGCAGAATAGAATGTTTGATCAGACAACTACTAACACAGAAGTTCACCAGCTAACCGTAGGTAAGATTGAAACCGCTAACGGTACTATCAAGCCACAACTATTACGTGACGCAGTTAAGCGTGCAGTAACAAACTTCTTCTCTCAGTTAGACGGTCAAGAAGCGTCTGAAGTTTATGAAATGGTTTTAAGTGAAGTTGAAGCACCACTACTAGACATCATCATGCAACACACTCGTGGTAACCAAACACGTGCTGCAAACATGTTAGGTATCAACCGTGGTACTTTACGTAAGAAATTAAAAAAATACGGCATGAACTAAGAATCGACTCTTAGGTTGTTGTATAAAAACGGGTTTTTCGGCGACGAAAAGCCCGTTTTTGCTCATATGTACCCCCATATGTACCCCCGTTGTTTTGTTGCCCCAGTCCTTACCCACCCTCTGCTTCACCAAAATCACCTATAAAAAATGTCATGCGAAAATATTCATAGCATTGGCAGCTTCCACACCTATTTACTAAAACCCTCTAAAATTTAGTTTTTACTTGCAAGCGATTTAAAGTCCTCAAACCAAGCGCAATTAAGCCCTTTGGAAATGAGGAAAGACAAATGAAACATGTAGATCTAGCGATAATGGATACCTGTGCATCAAACGAGTTAGTGTTCGACCGATTGGTCAAAGAAAAAGAAAGACTACTGATAACAACCATCAGTAAGGCGCAAGCATTTCAATTAGAACGTCAAGGGCGATTTCCACAGCGTAGACGAATATCGAACCGCTCAGTTGCTTGGCTACTATCTGAATTACTTGATTGGGTAAAATCGCGTGAAGTTGTCATCAGTCCGACACTGACAGAAGGAGAATAACCATGTCATTAGGATTACAAGCCAACAAGCGCCCTCTAATCAACATCAAACCATTAATCACTATCAATCAGATGTGTGAACGCCTGAGTATCAGCAGAAGCACGCTATATCGTCGAATTAAAGCCAGAAAGATTGCAAGTCCAATTAGAAGAAATCAACGCATCATTGGCTGGCGTACTGAGCAATTCAAGTAATATCACTCTAATATTAAGTCGCTAATTTGCTGGTGGTACTTGCCACCAGCATGATTATTCCAATCATGACACCCTCTTAAAATCCACTAAAACACTAAAACCCTCTAAAATTTCGTTTTCCAATTACCTTATTACAAAATCACTTCCTCAAGCGCAATCAAGCCAATTGAATATGAGGAAAGCCTTATGAGAACAAGCCTATTTCAACCATGTAGTGATGAGTTTAATGAACCTATTATCTTAGAAGAACAACGTCTATTTCTGACCTCTGTCAGTCGGTCACACGCATATCAATTAGAACGATTAGGGCAATTCCCAATGCACATTCAGTTAGGTGCAAATCATATTGGTTGGAAACTAGAAGAAATCCTTGAATGGATTCGCAGTCGCCCTGTTGTGACATTCGAATTACAAGGGGTTGGCAATGACCGTTCATAAAAAACTCAATGGTATTAGCTTGTGCCAGTTGGTCTCATCACAGCATTTACCAGAAGCCGTTTTAGACTGTAATCAAGTTGCAGCACGCCTAGGGAAAAGCCCAAAAACAATACGTAATTGGTTGAGACAGCAAGTTGAATGCCCTAAATCATTTAAAGATAAGAATCAGTGGTACGTCTATTTATCTGACCTCAATAAATGGGAAGAAGAACAGATATAAGCCCTGATCGATTAAAAATAATAAAGGCTAACGCTCATGGGCATCATTTGCCCATTTTTTATGATTTAAGTGACACAAATTGGGCTGTTATAGCCACTTAACGAAATGAATAAATCGAAATTATTTTGGTTAAGCCATTAAAAATAAAGCTTTTACCAAATCGATTAGGTTAATTATTGCTAGGTTATTAAATACTATTATGTCTCAATGCTTTTCCAACGATATGCCATTAGCAGCCAAATGCTATCAAAGTTCAGTAATGCCAAAAACCGTTGATGTTTCTTTAGGGGGTTATGGCTGGAAAGTAATGAGTTTTGCTGAGGGTATTGATAGAAATATTTTAAACAAGATTTATAACTGTTTAACGGCTTACTTAACGTGGCATTCTAAAGTATTTGTGATCCGCTTTGACATATCCTTATACGACTCACCTTCAAATAACAAAACCATCGAGAAGGTTATACGATGTATAACTAGCAAGCAAAAGAAACACTATAAGTCTAAAGTCGCTTATGGATGGGTACGAGAAATAAATAGTACTGATATAAAGTGTCACTATCATGGTTTCATTTTGCTTGATGGCCAGAAAGTAAGACATTCAAAAACGACATTTGATATTGCTATGCATGCTAGAAGCCTTGTCATAGATACTAATATCCATTTCCCTAAAAACTGTGGCTATATGATTCAGCCGAAAGATCTAACCAGCATCCAAGCTGCCCTGTATCGCCTCAGTTACCTAGCAAAAAATGCAACCAAGCATAGCAAACCATTAGGCACTAAAGGTTTTCAATTTAGCCGAATAAAAACTAAGCCAATCAGTGAACTTACAGAATGAACAACGCCAAATAAAATAAGTGTATGTTTCCAACAAAAACAGTTAAAAAATTGTTAACCGTTTCATGTTTTTAGTGATCACTTGAACATTTAGACATTCTTATTGCGGTAACCCCAGTGTTAACTAGCTAACTTTCAAAGACTTAGATTTATTCATCAACGCAAGCTATGATCACTAAGAAGCACAATCCATTAAGTGATCACTTTTTATGATCACTCTTCTATGCAGTTGTAGGTTATAACGCCAATAAAACTAATGAAATTCAATTACACAGGGTTACAATTTTGGTGTTATGACGACTGTAATTACAGTAATATCAAGGTGCTTAATGAACTATCAGTAATAGGGATGTTAATGCTAATTCGATTTAATAAAGGGGCTCTGTTCTAGGTATTACCTAGGAGAGAGACATGAAAAAAGAAGTTCGACTTGTACGTTTTTACGGTATCAATGAAGCTGGATTAGCCGCGATGCCACATAAAGTGTCAGGCAGACAAGTTGCCCGTATTTGCGTTGGTGAGGATATGGGCTGCACTCATTGCTTCCCACATGGGATCGACACAACGAATAGCTACCTGACTAAAGAGCAGCGTAATTGGAAGAAGTATCGTAAAAACCAGTATCGTTAACTCAAGCCTTAAACTAAAACAGCACTCATTTGAGTGCTGTTTTAGTTTATTAGTTAATAGCTCTACGGATTAATACATTCCATGCATTCTTCTTCATTTACAAAGCTATGACGATAACCAATAGCTTTACATTGCTTACAAGCTATCGATATAGGCTTTTTGAATAGAATGTCAGCCCAATCTTCAATCGGGACGCCTTCTTCAATCGCATGTGAGAAAGTCGCCTTCTCACCGTCAATATTACAATGAACCTGAATAGCTCTAGACTGACCTCTATCTGCTAGTTCAATCGTCAGTTCAGGGTCATTACCGTCTCGACGGTACTCTGCTAGCGCCTTTGAATCATCAGAAGTGGAAAGTGAATTCAATACTTCTAAATCACCTAAAAAACTTTTAAGATTTTTATACTCATTAAGCTCAAAATTAAGGTGCTCAAAAAAGTTATCTGTGTCATTTACTCCACCAGCCAATATATTACTGATTATATTTTGACGTTCAATATGTGCAACCCGATGACCTTTTATACTTCTAAATAATGGCAACCCTTGATCTTCAGCAATGATATTTAATACTAAATAGAGATGTGTTGAGCAGCCTAATAGCGTTCCCTGCCGCTGAAATACCGTCATATGATGTAACAAGCCTAGATCAAGCGATAAGACCTTATCAAGGACAACTTTGGGTACTAGAATCCGACTTAAAAACGCTTGCCTCTCATATAAAACGCCAAACTCTATACCCATATCGGTTATCGAAAATTGGATATCAATGACACCATCTTCTAACTTTACAATTTTTAACCTTAGTAGATCATTAATGATTGAAGTTCCTGTTGATTGTTCTCTATACCGCCATCTATCATGGTTGGGAGCAAGTTCATTTATTAACTTATCAACAGATTCAAATTCATATGTTAGGTTTTCAGTAACTTCTTGAAGCTCTGACAATTCATTTTCTAACTCTTTTATACGGCAAAATGGGAAAAGGTAACCAATAGACTTTGGCACCTTTCCTTCAAAATGCTCAGATAGTAGATCATCTAAATCATCACCGTTTTGATTTATATAATCTGTTTGTTGCGCAAACCATTTAACACCTAATTGTGTTTCAGGATCACTATCACGCCATTCATTCAAAGCTTTATCAAAAAGACCAATATCTTCTTCGTAAACATCCGGATTAATATCAGCCTTCAATGATGCTAGTCGGCTCATTGAGTCAAAATCACGCTTGTTATATAAGTGAACTATTAAAGGAGAGCCATTGTGGTCTGTGACAGGGTCATTCCAAAAAATATCTAGATACGGATATAAAAAGCTATATTGATCTTCTATTAGCCATAGACGTGGAGAGAAATAAACGAAGTCATTATAGTTAATGCAAAAATCATATTCCTCACGATTTTCCATTTTAGGCTCATAGCCATCATTTACGTTTATATCAGGATGCAGTAATAACAAATTGAAAATATCACGTAAATCATGTGCTGCAGCGATTGCTAAATAGTTGTCTTCAGAACATTGAGTAAGCCCTTCTAGCCCCATAATTTCGAGTACGAGTTCAGGAGAATCCAGCTCGATAGCCACCTTAATAGGGCGCGTTTCTTCTTCCTCATCCCAAGTACGGGTAAGTATTAATGCAGAACCAGCAAAGTTACCTTCACTATATAGCGCTTCATAATCTGTATTAAAACAGTGCTTTTCATCATCATAATATTGCTGGTAAAGCCGTTCAGCATTTGTTCGTATTGGTTTTAACTGTCGTTCCAGCCAATTTGTCTCGTATGCATACTTTAACCATTCGCTATCTAATAACCGACTACTCAAGCTCATAAATACTCCTTAATAAGCTACTACTGAGGCCTTACGACACATCATTAATCTCTGACCTAAACCAAGCTTATTGTTAGGTTGGTTTATGCCCCTACAAAAGCTTATGCACTTAGTGAAAGCCACTAATAAACGTTTCTGTAAACGCCTTCAATCTTTCAGTAATTCTTGGCAAGATGGTTCTGCGCGATTTAAAGGTCATTTTCTCTGTGGTTAATTGTGCAATATCATCTGACTTCAAGCCGTCCACGTTTAGACCATTTTCAATGCTGCTGATCATCTCGTTGAGCTTATCAGCATCTAGCTTTTCTTCATTAGTGATTTGACTAAGCTCTTTTTGCTTCAGCTCTTCAATATACTCATCAAACTCAGCCCCTTGTACTAAGCCCTGTAAGCTTTTTTCAATGAAGTCTTCAACCAACACACGCTTACTGTAAAGTGTTGGCTCAGAGGCGAGTAGATTAGCGATAACCTGACGCTTCTTCTCCTTCGCTTCACCACTTGGCTCTTCAAGCATGGTTTGTAGAAGATGGCGAATGTAGCCCACATTGACGTTATCACGCTGCAGTAACTCTAACTCGAAGTCGATATCTGCAAGTATCGACGCTTTATCAGCTGGATTGCCTTTAAGCTCACGCGCTAAGTCGCCATACTTAGAGGCGTAATCGACAAACTCTTGTTCAGACATACCAAGCGCTTCAATGTCAAAGTCGCTAAAAGTCTCCAGCTGGTTTTTCAAACGCATCAAAATACGGAACTGTTTGATAAACCCTGCTTGCATGTTTTCGTCTAGCAAGTCATCAACACTTTGTACATCTGGGGCTATCGCCCTTAACGCTTCAAGCGCTTTAGCAAAGTCCTCAGTTAACCCTTCAAGGTCGGGCACTTCAATGTGTTCAATAGGCTGCTTATTTGAGAACAGTGCAAATGCTTGATCGGCCTGTTCTTTCAAATTGCGGTAACACATCACATTACCGTGAGACTTCACTGTGCCGTTTAAACGGTTAGTACGTGAAAAAGCTTGCACCAAGCCGTGATACTTGAGGTTTTTATCTACATAGATGGTGTTGAGGTTAGGCGCATCAAATCCTGTAAGGAACATATTGACCACCAGCAGAATGTCCACCTCACCATTCTTGGTACGGTTGGAGATATCTTTGTAGTAGTTATAAAAGCTATCAGTATCTTGAGTTGAATAGCTGGTGCCAAACTGCTCATTGTAATCACCAATGTAGGTATCGAGCTTGTCGCGGCTGTGTACCTTAGCGTTAGCTTCAGCTAAGCCTTTAATATCAGCCTCACCTTCAAATTCTTCAGCTTCGTTGACGCCATAGCTAAAAATGGTGGCAATATTGAGCTTGTGCTTACCTTCAGCCTTGAGTGCCTTAAAGGTGTCATAGTAGGTGATTAAGTCGGGCACACTCGCCACACACAGCAACGCATTGAACTTATGCTTGGTCTTAAATTGATGAATACCAATGATGTGTTCGCAGACTTGCTTTATACGCTGAGCAGAGCTGAAGAACTCAGCAATATCAATGCTAGTCACATCGGCATCTAAACCTGTCTGTTTGTGTTTAAGCTTGCCGTAATACTCAATTGCAAAAGGCAGTACGTTGTCATCTCGAATTGCATCGACAATCACATAACTGTGCAGGCGTTCACCAAACAAATCTTTGGTGGTTCTCTTCCTGCTTTTTGTTACGCTTTTTGTGGCGTTAAGCTCTTTGCTTTCCACTTTCTTAGTCGTGGCGTTATCGGCAAAAATTGGCGTACCAGTAAAACCAAACAGCTGAGCTTTCTGGAAGAAATCAATAATATTCTGGTGGGTTTCACCAAACTGACTGCGGTGACACTCGTCGAAAATGAACACTACGCGCTCTTGACGCAAGTGTTCAACCTGCCCTTTGAAGCGAGGCTTGGTGATCAGGTTATTGAGCTTTTGAATCGTGGTGATAGTCAGCTTGTTGATGCGGTTTATTTTATTGCTGTAAATCGGTGAACATTCTGCAACTTGCGATAGCACTTCAGTATCATCGGTACTATTAGCGAAAGCTGTTGCCGCTTTCTTTGGTACGGGACGAGTACCAAGGAACTGATTTAATAAGCTCTTAGTATCGCCTGTACTGTCGACACTGCCTCTTAAAAAAGCATCAAACTCTTTAGCGGTTTGGTAGTCGAGGTCTTTACGGTCAACAACAAACACCACTCTATCGACGTTATCTAATCTGGATAATATTTGCGCTGCTTTAAAGCTTGTTAGGGTTTTACCGCTACCAGTGGTATGCCAGATATAGCCATGTTTATCACTGGTCTTAACTTGATTAACAATCGCCTCTACTGCGTAAAATTGATAAGGCCGCAGCACCATCAAGTACTTACCCGTTTCATTCTGCACGATATAACGGCTAAGCATCTTAGTTAGGTGTGCTTGATTTAAAAAGGCATCAGCAAACTGCGGTAGCGCATTAATCTTGTTGTTGTCTATGTCCGTCCAGTGGAAGGTCTGCTTGAATGACAGCTCGCGGTTGTTTGAGAAGTATTTGGTATTAACCCCATTAGATATAACAAACAGCTGTATGTAGTTAAACAGCTTCCCTTCTGCGCCAAAGGTGTGTTTGTCATAGCGCTTGATTTGATTAAACGCCTCAGCCATTTCAACGCCGCGACGTTTAAGCTCTATCTGCACTAACGGCAAGCCATTCACTAACAAGGTAACGTCGTAGCGGTTCTCATACTTACCATGCATGGTGACTTGGTTGGTCACTTGGAAAATATTCTTTGAAGCGTCGGTATTCAACAAAGTGAGATAACTAATGGTGCCATCTTCATGCACCACATCAACCTTACCCTTAAGACGTTTAGACTTGTCGAAGATATTTCCTTTTTCAAGGCTAATGAGCACACTTTCAAATTCACGCATCGTTAGCGTTAGGTTATTCGCCCGTTCAAGCTGCACCTTAAGGTTGGCTTTAAGTGCATCAGCATTGTCAATCGCCACTGATTCAAAGCCACCAGCAGTAAGCTGAGCGATTAAGTCATTTTCAAGTTTTGCTTCTGATTGTGTGCTCATAATTCTTCTTTTTCTAAATCCATTTAGTTAATGCAGCTTTATACAAGGCGACAAACAGACGCACCCTTGGTAGCCTTCGCTATGTGCTCTTTTCAATTTAGAGGTAAGCGAGTAAGTTAACGCAGTAGAACGCTTAATTAGCAATGCTAGACGAACATCTGTTGTAACAAGCCCTTCTTCCACTCTTTGGCTTTTTTAAGCTCCAAGCTGGTAAAGTCTATTTTTTGGTCAAGAGCTATGAGTAAGTCAGCAATTTTAGTTTGCTCATCTAAAGAAGGTATGAAAAGCCTAATATCTTTAATATCTTCTTGCCCTATTGTTGTCATTGTACTTTGCTTACCTCTTGATATTACAGCCTTTCGAAATGAATAGCCTCGTAAGTAGTTTGCAAAGTAGTATGGTGAAATCATGTTTAGCTTAGGACTGAACTTTATTAAATGTCCATCATATGTAACATCATCATCGTTGGATAAGTTCACATTACTATAGGCAATGCCGCTAGGAACGAGGGAAGAGCGAGTAAAGAAAATATCGCCATATTTCACTTGGCTCTTAGAAAATTCTTTTTCGCTTAAATCAAGTAAGGTTAACGTTGAGATATCAATGAAATTACCTGAATACATATCTTTCACATTTATCAATCGATAGCCTTTACCGATTCTCTTAGGGTCATTAAAAACACCATTTGAGAGACCCTGAGCAGCCAATTCAATCAAAGTCTTCTCTTCCCAATCAGGGAACTCGCTGCCATCGTCAGCTTTGAATCGTAGCGTGGGTGGCGTGAAGGTAGGCTGCCCGTCTTGCTCTTGCGTACTTTGCTGCCAGTGGCCATTGAACAACTGCTGCATCACCCCGCGTTTGTATTCGGTCAGTTTGGCTTTTTTCTCTGACAGCAGTCCAATTTTCTCATCGACCTTTGATAAGAAAGAAGCGATTTTTTGTTGTTCTGGAATAGTTGGTAAAGCCAGTTTCAAACGGTAAAAGTCACCATGATTTAAGTCAGGGATCGTAGATGTACCCGCATATTTCAAGATCGTTGATTCAGTTGATGGCAACCTCAAAAATTCAACCAAAAAGTGCTTATCTACATCATTTGAATAATCAATTTTAAAGAAGTTGTTATGGAATACCCCTGCAATATCCGTGACGACTTGACCAGTGTTGCCAGTTCTAGTCATTAGAATGTCACGTTCTTCGCAAACTACCCTATCTGAAGGGTTTTCTATGTAATATTTTGTAGTAGAGTTAGGGCGTAAAAACTCATTGGTGATATAAAAGTATCGCCCTTCTTTAGGCTCTGTATGTCTATCAGAAATAGGTATTTGTAGCCCTTGGTTGATCTTAGATATTTCTTTCATGGACGAGGGCGTCCAGCAATCACTAAACTCACCAAACCTCAACTTCGGAACATTCTTCTCAGTTGATACTTGAGAATTGGCAGTGGATAGCATTTCGTTTTCAACTTTCAACTTTCCACTCTCCACTACTCTTTACCCAGCTCTTCGCCCAAAACAAAAGGCGCTTTAATATTTAGCTGCTTACAGAACTCAGCAATACCCGCATCCACGGTACTCATCTTAGTTTCAAGATTGCTTAAATCACTTGCCACAGCATCTAGATCTACCGCTTCTTCCTCTTCAAAGGTATCTACATAGCGAGGGATGTTGAGGTTGTAGTCGTTCTCGGCAATTTCAGACAGCTCGGCCACATGCGAATATTTATCTGCTTTTTCTGGCTCAAGCTGTTCACGTTTGCTATATGCCTCAATGATACGGTCAACATCGCTATCACGTAGGTGGTTTTGCGCTTTGCCTTTCTCGAAGTGGTTAGAGGCATCGATAAACAACACACTCTTTGCTCTTTTTGGCTCAAGGCTGTCGCGATTTTTCTTGAACACTAATATACAAGTTGGAATGCCCGTACCGAAGAAGATGCCCGCAGGTAAGCCGATGACGGCATCGAGGTAGTTCTTTTTGTCGATAAGATGTGTACGAATATGACCTTCCGCCGCGCCACGGAAAAGAATGCCGTGGGGTACAACGACCGCTAACGTACCCGTGTCGTTTAACTGATGCACCATGTGCAGTACAAAGGCAAAATCAGCTTTGCCTTTAGGTGCAAGTTTGCCGTAATCGCTAAAACGGTCATCATTTAAGTACAGGTCACTCGCGCTCCAGTTGGCAGAGAACGGCGGGTTGGCAACAACTGCATCAAAACGTTTATCCAAGTGCATTGGATGCTCTAGGGTGTCGTCGTTTTTAATATCGAACTTATCGTAGCGCACACCGTGCATTAGCATGTTCATACGGGCAAGGTTAAAGGTACTTGGGTTTTGCTCTTGTCCGTAAAACTCAAGGTTGGTGCCAGACACTTCTTTAGCGACACGCAGTAGCAATGAGCCTGAACCACAGGTTGGATCATAAACTGATTTAACGTTTCCGTTAGCACCATCATCTAACGTGACTAGCTTAGCTAGGATTTTACTGACTTGCTGAGGGGTATAGAACTCACCCGCTTTTTTACCCGCACCAGAGGCAAATTGACCAATAAGGTATTCGTAGGCGTCACCCAGTAGGTCTATTTCGCTGTTATCAATCTGAAAGTCGATGTTCTCTAGGTGAACTAATACTTGGCAAATAAGCTTGTTACGGACGTCTGGGTTCTTACCTAGCTTGCTTGAGTTAAGGTCTAACTCTTCAAACAAGCCGTTGAAGTCATCAGCTGAATCGGCAGCTGTAGTAGATTGCTCAATATCGTTAAGCACACGACTTAGCTCATCAAGAATGAAGTCAGATTTCTCACCACGTTTAGCGAGGCTTGCGAATAGCTGCTTAGGGGCAATAAAGTAGCCAAGGTTCTCGATACACTCATCACGCAGCTCGTTTATCAGTTCATCATCTGCTTGCGTAAACATAATGCCATCTTCCACCAGCAACTTGTCACAATAGCGATTTAGTTTATCTGAAAGGTACTTGTAGAATATTAGCCCTAAGATGTAATCACGAAAATCGTCGGCAGACATATTGCCACGTAGAGTGTTAGCTATATTCCAAAGCTGTTTCTTTAACTCTTCTTGGTGTTGGCGAACCATGGTTTCTCTCTATGCACCCGAATCTAAATAGGGGTGTTATCAATCAATAATTGACTCGATTATACACAGAATATATATCGCTAATCATCGCCAGATCAAAAAGATACAAATATTTGGTATTCAACGGTTTTGAAAGAGGTAACATCAAATCAGCAATATTTTTTATTTTAATATTTATTGATTTAATTTAACTAGATACGTGCTTATAGCCACAATCAAGGATAGGTAAGATGAAGTCAGACTATAACCCGACAATAAGATCACTGATTCAGCAAAAGGCAATACGATTTACTGGCGATAACGAGCGACTTAAGCATTTTTTAAAAGAATACTTTGATGACGTTTCGAGGGGTAACTGTAAACCTTCATTTGAAGTATCTGACACTCCAATACCTATAGGCTGGGATTACGGCGAGACATATGACCTCACTGATTATATCAACCTGCCCATCACAAAAACGTTGCTTTATACCATCGAATTGCAAGCTGACTTGTTTAGCATTACTGCACATATTCATTCTACTGATGGTATCAATCATCAACCAATCTACGCTAAAAAGAATCCAAACTTAGACTATATACGCCCTACTTATCACGCAATGTATCGCCACCTTGATAACTCTAATGCTTTCTTCATTTGCCAGCATTGTAATAAGCTGGTGGCCACGTCTGAGCGTGCTGTTGATGGTCAGCCAATTTGTATTAATAACTGCTGCAAAACGACCTATAAGCAGGATTTTGATGCCACATGTGTCGATAGGATAACCAGCACTGGTAATATTGTTAATGTGTATAAAGACGAGGATAAGATTAAGTTTTATGTTGCATCAACCTATTGGGGCAGCCCATATCAATCGTGCCGTTTTGACCGTGTAATAAAGGTCTTACCGCTAGGTACCACGTTGGATGAAGTAAGGACATGGAGAAAGAAGCTTGAAAAAAGGCAGCCCTATCCAGCCCCCTGTTTTCATTGTGGCAAAGTAATTAATGAGGGTGAAGGTGAAAGCTTGAGTGATTTTGTTAAGCATAAAACCAAAAGTAAAGTGTGCCATGGCTGTATGTCTGAGCACTATGAGGTGGTTTTTTAAATAACTTTTTATGACTAGCTAAGGGGCTTTATAAGCTTCATTATTGCTAACATGTGTACAAAACACAGTTTTATAAATATGACGCTAAGAACATGTCTAGAAAGGCCTGTTTTATAAACATGACGCTATGGCTTTATGGCCACCAGCAGTTAAAACCTATGAGGGCTCTGGGCTAAATTGGACTAGTTTGGTGTATTAGTGCTTCAAGCTAGTCACACTACCTGAGTCATAATCAACTAGTCTTAGCCATTGCAATCTCTACAACATTATCAATTGGGTTAACTAAGCGCTCTAACCAATCACACCACATGTCTAGGGCTTTAGTTGATTTGTTAATATATCGGCTGTAATTATAATGGCCTTCTGAATCAGCAATAGCATGCCCCACTATCACCTCGACCACACGGTACTCAACATCTAAATCGTTTAATTGAGTAGAGAAGGTTCGCCTTAAGTCATGCAAAGTCCATTTTTCGTTATGATTTAATCGCTTATAGATTCTACTACCTGAACCACTTACGCTACAGTCAGTTCTCAGCTCACCTAATAGATAACCTGTTTTAGCATTGCGTTTTAATAATGATTTAATCAGTGGCATAACTTGTGAGGGAATTGGCCTCATTATCTTTGTACCATTTTTACTGTGCTCTTTAGGTACCGTCCAAAGCTGATGATCTAAGTCCCATTCATCAACTGTTGAACGCCTTACTTCCTGCGTGCGAGCGCCAAATATAATGAGTAGTAGAGAAAGGTGACGCATATAAAATGAACCTTTCTTTTGATTAATTGATAACAACAAATCACGTAACTCGGATTTTGATAATATCCTATCCTTCTTCTGTGCTTTTTTACCGACACAACTAACCTCTAAATCTTCAAGTGCATGGCTCACTGCATACTGTCTGACACGGCAAAACTTAAGTGCTTGCTTACAGATTTGTAGTACCGTTCCTGTAGCAACAACTGCTGGTTTCTGCCCTTCATCAGTGCCATGAGTTATACGGTCAAAACAGGCTAACCAATGTCTCATATCGGTTTTTTCTAATTCAAAGTCCCCAATATATTGATAAATATGTTTCTTCAATTGCGGCCTAATCTTTTCGAAATTTTTACGATTAAAACGAGCATATTTTTCAATCCAATATTCTAACGCTTCTTCAACGGTCACTGGTGTAAACGATTTATCAAAAGCCATAGCTCTAGCAACCTTTGGATCACGACCATTCGCTAACCATGCTCGGCATTCTTGTGTATGCTCTCTTGCTTGTTTAAGGCTCAAATCAGGATAAGAGCCTAAGTCGAAGCGTTTATTCTTACCTTTAATCTTATAGCGAAACTGAAACTTGATATGACCTGTTTTAGATATACGGACGCCAAGCCCTTTGCCATCCGTAAATTCTTGCATTACAGTTTGAGCCCTGCCGTTGCTGGCTCGCAATTTAGTCTCATGAAGCATAGCTGTCTTTTATTTTTAATGGGTATTACTGCGCCCAAAGGGTTAAAGTTACCCCTCAAGCTAATCATACAAATCAAGACAAACCAATACCCACCAGCACGCTAAAAACCTCTACATTGTGGATAAGTCATAAAATATAAATACAAACATAAACCTATGAAAACTAATGAGAACAGCTTTCTGTTAACTCTGTCTCATAATACAAAAGTTGCGAATTTGTGTAGGCTAAGGCTACGCTTAAGAAAACGATAGTTTTACGGCTTCAGATAGAGCCGTATGAGAATAAACCCGCTACATTAACGTAGTTTTAAATACTATCCATGCCTAGCGGTACCAATCAATACTACATTATCACTTGGGTTTAATAGCAACTCTAACCATTCACACCACATATCTAGTGCCACCAGCTTTTCAGGTAAATATTGGCTACGATTATAAACCGCCATCACCCCGCCTAATGAATGCCCTAACATTTGCTCTACCACATAGGGGGCAACCCCTAAGTCATTTAACTTGGTAGTGAAAGTTCTACGTAAGTCATGTAACGACCATGATTCTTTATGCTTTAAGCGCTTATAGATTAAACACCCTGATCCACTTACTGTTTCGCAGGATTTTAGCTCGCCAAGTAAATAACCTGTGTGACCATGGCGCTTATAAAGAAATTCAATAATTGGTTTAACCTTGGATGGTATGGGGCGAATAATGAGTTTATCTGTTTTGCTATGCGTTTTAGGTACCGTCCATAGACCACGCTCTAAATCCCATTCATCAAACGTTGATAGTCTTAACTCTTGTGTACGCGCACCGAATATAAGCAGTAGCTTACATAAATAGCGTAAATAAAATGTCCCCTTTTGATTCTGAATGGAGTTTAGTAAATCGTATACCTCTACGTCTGTAAGCACCCTATCTTTTGGTTTTTGTTTTTTGCCAACATCAGATGCAATTAAATCATCAAGTTCACGACTAATGGCATAACGCCTTACACGGCAAAAGCGTAAAGCTTGCTTAGTACTTTGTAAGATTTGGCCTGCTGCTACAGGTGCTGGTTTTCGCTTACCTTTGATGCCACGCCTAATACGATCGAAGCATTCAATCCAGTGTCTAGTTTCAGTTTGCTCTAAAGGGAAGTGACCTATAAACGGATAGATATGCCGCTGGTACTGAATAATGATTCTTTCTACATTAACGCGGTTTTCTCTGGCGTAATTTTCAATCCAGTATTCCAGCGCTTCCTCAACGGTTACAGGGGTTAAGGTTTTTTCTCGGCTCATGCTACGTTTTAACTTAGGGTCATGACCTTCAGCTAACCACGAACGACATTGCTCAGTTATATCTCTGGCCACCCTAAGTGATAAGTCAGGGTAAAAGCCTAAATCAACTCTTTTACTTCTTCCGTTAATTTTATATCTAAACTGAAAACGCACCTTACCTTGCATTGAAATTCGTACGCCTAAACCTTTCCCATCAGTCAATGTGACTGATGCAGTTTGAGGTTTATTATTTAGGCCACGTAAGGTGGTTTCATACAGCATCAATTAGGCTCAATTTAATGGGTTAAAGGCTCAATTCCATGACCCCCATATGTACCCCCATCTAACCATAGGAACTGATACTAACCAATACCAATGAGAACAACTACCGCTCGTTAGCTATTGATAAATAAGAATTTATAATATCAAACCAAGCTCTGTGAAAACCAATGAAAACAGCAGGAAGCAATTTACGGTATGAACTAAGAAGTAATTCTTAATTTGTTGTATTAAAAAGGCTTTCCAGAAATGGAAAGCCTTTTTTGTTATTACTGTTTGAACTTGATACTCAGAAGCCATTAAAGCTCCCTCGAACTCTGTAATGCGTATGAAGATAATTATTTTTGTATTCGAAAGCCATAAAACTACATCGTTAAGCCTAAAAATTTTGTCTAACTATTCAGAAATCACATCTACCATGGATAAATATCAATTAAAAAAACATGTCGCAACTTACGCATAAATGATAACGTTTTTCATCAATTCTGATAACGCACAATCTTGATAAAACCCACAGATAAACATCTTTAACCTTACTGCCAGTCTTGGCAAATTTAATAATGATAGATTTCTAAGATGTGTCTATGTCTTGGTGTAATAGTTATGCCAATGGACAATGACTAAAGATGGTAACTAACAATAAGATGCTGTTTTATCCCCTGGGAAAATACGCTATGCAAGGTTTGCACGTAAGTCATAAGTATTGTACATTTCAATAACAACAATAGGTTAGTTACTATTGTTCGATATTTACAATGGAATGTAATTCATAAGGAAATCATGAAAAAATTTACCCTTACTTTGTTCGCTGCCGCTGCTCTTAGCGCCTGCGGTGGTTCAGACTCTGCTTCAGAAACTCCCGACCCGACACCTACTCCTTCACCAACTGCGATTTCAGATACAGGACTTGCTCAGAATAATCTAGCGGTAACGCTCGATGTGCTGGCTAATGACACTGATCATAGCGGCAATGGTTTAACGATTACATCAACTTCAGATTTAGAATTCGGAAATGTTGAAATAGTCAATAACCAACTTGTTTTCACACCTGAAGAAGATACTACAGGCACTGTAACCTTTAATTATCAAGTTAGCGATGGCACCAACAAAGCGAATGCTGACGTTACAGTAACCGTTAATCATACCCTAACCCTTTCAGGTCAGATAACTGACAGCCCCATTGCCAATGCCGAAGTCGTGGTCACCTTAGATGGCATAGACCACACAGCAACTGCTGATAGCGAAGGTTACTACTCGCTCCCATTAACCATCAATAACCTTGATGAAATAATTAAAATACAAGCGTTCGGCTCCGCTGAAAAAAACCAACAAAATGTTGAGCTGATCTCAATTGTTGGTCAAACAGGTACATTGCTGCAAAGGGTTGATGAACAACGCAAGATTACTGCTGAACAGGCTAAATCGCTTAATGCTACCCACTTATCAACAGCAACTTACTTGATTGCTAAAGACCGCAATAACAATGAAGAGTTTGAATCTGCAGAGCAATTTGAACAGGCTTTGGCAGGGGTATCAGCACAGAATCTACTTGAAACTGCGGGATTCATAAAACTGTTAGTTGATAATAGTGAATTTGAAATTCCCGAGGGGAAAACAGTAGTCACACTGCTTAATGACGAAGAACTTGATACCTTGCAGTTGATTAATCAGTATCTAACAAATAATGAACTGATTGATGAAAACGGCAATCCGAGTGAAGCCTACGAAGAAGCGCTGGAAGAGGCAATTAAACAAACCTTAGCCGATCCAAAGGTTGTTGATAGCTTTACCAAAGAGATGTTTACTGACAAATCAATGAGCTGGCTAGTAGGAGCGCAACCAGGTTGGCTAGAGTTCCGCGGCGACAGTATTATCTTTAATGGCAATGGTTCAGGGACTGTATATTTGGAGTCATACACTGTAAGCAACGAATTACCTGAACCTGAGGGATTTGATTGGTCTATTAACGATGGAAAGGCAATGATTGAGTACACTGACAGAAGTTATGTTTCATACACCTCTGTTTCCTACCCTTACTACCAGTTGGAAGAGGATTATGGATTTTCATCCGACGTCGTCGAAGCATTTATTGCTGCGTACGAAAGTGGATATTATGAAAGTCAAATTCCGCTAACTTACCGTACCCAAAGCGACAGTATTACTTTACTTCAAACCAATGAGATGTCTTATCAAGTTAATGTTGATTCTACTATAGAATTAACGATTGAAATGCCTGAGTGGGTCGACTGGAGTGAAGATAATCCCAAAGCAGTGATTACTGAGTCATCACAACAAGTTCTTCACCATAATTACAAAAGTGCATTTGCAGGTAAAGCGCTTGAAGATTTCAATGGTAAGTGGGTACTACCTATTGAAAGCGACTACCTCGCTCAACCTGAATTCAGCGAATCAACCGGTGAATACGAGTCAAACGTGAAAACTGCAATCAAAGCAGATGTCATTACGATCAACAATGGCCAAGCTCAGAGTCAAATCGGGGAAAAGAGCTTTACCGTCAGTTTGGAAAATGATGTTCTTAAACTAACGATTGGTGATACACACTTTGAATATACTCCATACGCTTCACAAGGTGATGAGCACTTGGTCTTAGTGGAAAAATATCAAAATAATGCATTCCAGTATTCAACTTCCCAACGTATGGCTAAGTATACCGCTGGTGACTTTGTGGTAGGGAGTAAACTTGTGACAGAATTACCTAAAATGTCACTGTCGAACATCAATGCCTACTTACCTTCATACTGGAATGGTAATCAAATGACTGTAGGTGGAGTATGGGGACGCCTATTTAGAGCTGATGGCACTTTTAATCATGGCATCTCAGGAGTGGAACCTGGTTATTGGAGCAATGAACAGCAAAAAGTAACTGATATACCTATGTTTGATATAGGTTACCTAGAGGGAACATGGACGAGCGTTGGTAATAAAGTTGACCTGCATATTTCACAAGATTATATTTTGAGAACACGCCATCGCGAATGGGAAGTCGTTTCTGTGGACTCTGAATCTGGTCGTATGGTCGTGTTTGAATACTCAAATTGGCATCTAGATATGGATGGGGACGGTGTTCTAGAAGATGCCGAACGGTACACTATCATTCCTCCGAGAATCAACTATGTTTCTACTATTGATCTAAGCGATTGGGAAGATGCTTGGAAAAACTCTCAAGATTTAGGCTCCATGCAAACCAACGCTACAACACCGGCACTTAACTCTAAATCAATTGCATCAAAGGTGAGTAGCTTAGGTAAACAGTCCGTCAACAAACTGTTTGTGGAACCAAGTAACTAATAAAATAATTAATCATGTAACACTTTAAAGCAAAAAATAATAAATCCGTAAGCTTGCCAAGGCTGCGGATTTATTATTTTGATAAATAGCCTTTTTGTTATTCAAATCCGTTTTACCATCTCAATTTGCTACTCAAACTTAAATCGATATCGCTTTAATACTAAATTCTCTATCACCCAATACACACCGGATAATGACAATAGCAACATCATTAATCCAAACACCCAACTAAAGGGGTTATTGAAACTGCCTTGGTGCAGGTAATCCATAAAGTGCAGCTTAAACATCAAATCAGCTAAATCAGTGTGATCATTTTTATGGCCAACCAATCGACCATTGACACCATTAATGTAGATTCGGGTATTCAAATCATCACTAATGCTGACTTGCCACAATGGGTTACATTCTTTGGGCCACTCTTTAAAACTTGTAGATAATTGCCTGTGACTCTTTATCTCGCCTGCTCCAGTATAGCTTTGCAAAGCGATTGATTCAGCCAAGTCGGCATCAATAAGGACTTCTTTGCCGCTATAAGCATCGACCAATACTTGCTGTTGGCAATCGTGTTGATATCGCTGTACTTGCTCATCTAGTAAATACATAGGCTGGTTATTAAGCACAATTGTACTAACCTGCTCCATCGGTTTAAATCGCTCAAGAATAGATGATAATGGCTCTAGATCATGACTACTAAACGCAGTTAAATCTAGCGGCGCTATACTGCGATAATAATGAGTGCCTTTCAGATCTTCACTTGGGGTGATATTGAAATAAATACCTGTTCCTAGCCAGATTAATAATTGAATGCCAACAACAGTCCCCAGCCAATAGTGACAAAACCTTAGCCAATGTTTTATTTTTTTGATTGTCATTAGCAATACCTCTTGCGGCGCTGCCAAACCAATACGCCACCAGCAAATACAGCGATAAAAGAAGCGATGGCAGTATAAAATAGTAATTGATTATCAATGGATTCACCGTCGTCATAATCCATGATGTGCCACTTCCAAAATAAATCAAACAAGCGCCAATACTCATGTCTTCTTGTCACGACTTCGCCAGTTTGCGCTGAAATATATAACGTCGATTGGCCGATATCATCAAAGACCACTCGCCATACGGGTAAGTGCCGTGCAGCTAACTCTGAAGGTAATTGCTCCAGTGGGGTTTTATCGTTAAGCAAACCAATAAATTGAATTTTTGCAGTTGGAGATATTGATTGCTGATGTTGAAAGGATTGCGATATCTGCTCTGCCTGCGACTTTGAAATAGCTGCAAGTCGTTGGCCTGATACGGCATCAATTAACAGGGATTGGTCAGTGAGCTTCACTTGGTAAACCAACTGTGTGTTGAGCATCGTTAAGGTGATTTTTCTCGCTTCTGGAAATGATTGATATACTTTTGCGATGGGGTATTTGACCGCTGAAGCGCTGATTTTGTCTGCTCGCTCCATCGCAATGTGGTCGCTACGAATGAAGCCGATATCCATTAGTACAAAATAGCTACCAGTGAGACCCCAAATGAAGATCGGAATGGCCAATAGCAACATCAACCAACGATGAACAAACTGCGCTGACGATACCTTTTTTAGCGTTTTTCTAGAGTTCAAATTCGAATGTTACCTGTATTTCTTATTATTAGTGGTGGTTCTACTCGCAAGACTTTAAGCATAAGCAAATGCTAAGTTACCCTAAACATTTGCTTATTCACAATAGTTACATTACCCATTTCAACGCAAGATAATAACGTCGCCCCATTAAATCATAGGTCATCGTGTTGGTGTTTCCGTCTGTGTAACTTTGATGATATGGCGCTTGTTTATCAAATAGATTATCGATACCAGCCGTGAACCCTAAACTACGGGTTAATTGGTAATAAAGCTGTGTATTATGATAGGTCACAGCGTCTACAGAATCACCAATATCACCTGCAGCGGCGTATTGATCATCCGCCTCGCCAATATATTGAATGTTATAGCCAAAGCGCCAATCATCTTTAGCAATATCAAAATACAAATTTGAACGCCACTTGGTATAACTGCCGTCATAGCCAATGGTGCCAGCCCGCTCTTCTACTGGTGCTCCTTCATAAGTTTGCAGGTTATATTCATCTAAATAACTGACTTCAAACGAGGTGTTTGTGGTGAACTCACCAAAATCCTTTTGATAGAACATAGCTAAATCGACACCTGATACTTCTTCTGTTGCTGCATTTCCTAATTGGGTTTGCAAATAGGTAATTTCACCGGTTTGCTCGTCGCGAATAAAGTGCTCATCGTTGCAAAAAGGGTGGCTCATATTGGCACTGTCATAACAGGCAGCAAGTTTACTTGAGCCATTGACTGAGTTAATTGCGTTTTCAATTTTTATGTCATAGTAATCAAGCGTGACATTCAGCCCCTCGATAAAACTCACATCCCACACAACACCGACAGTGAATGTGTCAGCCTCTTCAGGTTGTAAATCTGCGTTACCACCACGGTCAGTTAATATAGTGCCTTCATGGTTAAAATCCATCGATACGCCTGCAGCTTGGCAATTGGCAAAACGATTAGAGCTTGGGTCAAGTTGGCTCCAGTCGCTACAAGGATCTGTGGTGTTCATTGAACCTTGGCTAATGCCGCCAAACAGCTCTGGAATATTAGGTACTCTAAACGCAGTCGATTTGGTCGTACGAAGGGTGAGCTGGTCATTCAGCATCCACTGTAAACCAAGCTTATAGTTAGTATCACTGCCAAACGTATCAAAATGCGAGTAACGCACAGCTGCGGTTAAATCAACGGCTTTAGCCAGAGGCTTATCTGCTAACAGCGGAATATAAGCTTCTAAATAAACTTCATCAGCGGTGTATTCTCCAGTAATAGGGTCTTGTTGGCTGGTATTTGCTTCACCAATTATTGCTAAAGGATCAGGGTTACTCCAGCCCTTTTCTTTTCGATGCTCAATACCTGTGGCAAAACTCATAGTACCTGCAGGAAGTTGCCATAAGTCACCCGTTAAATTGGCAGTTAGACTTAATTGCTCATTCCCCCCATCACTCATCATATCGAATAAGAAGTAATCGAGCATTTCAGGGGTTAGTGAGCCCTCTCCCCAAAAATCAGCACAAGGTATATTCGGATCAACACTGCAATTATCGTAATCAGTTGCCTCGCCTAAGCGAGTGTTGTTAATCACATTGGTGACTTCAAATGAGCCACGATTACTGCCGTAATTAACTGCGGCATCCCATTGCCAACCATTGTCTAAACCCCCTTGTAAACCGGCTACAACTCGCCATGTATCTGTTTCAATATTAAATTCACGAGGCGCTTCAGCTAAACGGCGGCTGTTAAGTAAAAAATCATTCTCAGTGGGGTTAGACTCGTGCCAGCTTGGTATTGTAATACCACTGACAGTTTGCGGAGTTGCGGGCAGTGTAGAACTGCGATGGGTATACATCGCCTCTGTAAATAGCTGCACATTGTCAGTTAAGTCGTACTCGCCTGAGGCAAAGACATTAAAACGCTCATTTGGCTGCACCGCATTAAAGTATTCAAAATAGTTGTCTCTATCGCTACTAGTATATTCATCACTACCATTAGGTAATAATTTCACTTCATCACCGATTGAATTACCATTTTCATCCAAGAAATAACCGCGACCTCCTGGCAATGCAGTGCTGCCGCTACAGACTAATTCACCGTCGACTTCAGTTAATGGACATGGGGCGCGGCTGGTCATTTCTACCGCGTCAGTTTTATCATAACTTAACGCAATATATCCGCTGCCTCGCTCACCAACTTTCCCCACTGCTAAATCAAATTGATATTGCTCGCCATCACCTTGTTCAGTCATGCCCGTTCTTGCTTGAAACTCAACACCATCAATTTGGTCTTTAGTAATAATGTTAACCACACCTGCGACAGCGTCGGCGCCATAAACAGCAGAAGCACCATCTTTTAATACTTCAATACGCTCAATGACGCTGACAGGAATAGTATTTAAGTCCACTGACGAGTTAGCACCCGTACCGCTGTTTACCATTCGTCTGCCATTAAGCAGTACTAGAGTTCGGTTTACCCCAAGACCTCGAAGGTTCACTTGAGTTGAGCCATAACCGCCATCAGTCCAATAAGCATTAGTTTGATTACCGGCAAACCCTGCAGAAGCAGACATTCTTTGCAATACTGCATCCACTGACGTAGCGCCCATTTGGGCAATATCATCAGCGGTGAAAACTGCCATTGGTGCGGTTGAGGTGATTTCTTCTCTTTTTATCCGACTGCCAGTAATGCTAATTTTTTCCATCGATTTCAAATAAGGTGAGTGGCTTGCTGCAATGGACTCGGTCGCCATACTGTTAACTTCAATATCGTTCGCTTCGATATCAGATGAGGCAACAGAAATAAATGAACATAACGTCGCAGAAACCAATAAAGCGACTTTAGAAAAAGAAAATCTCACTGAATTCACCATGACAACCTTTAGTAGTATGCAAAATAGTTAACGTAATCACACAATTATTTAGCCGTTCAACGTGCTAAACAACTTACAATTGTCATACTGCGACACTGTGTCACACCCCAGTAAAAGCCCAGAATACAAAGCGAGCAAAATATACATCCCGTACCTTCACTATCAATTTTGATGAAATGAAATAAACGGTCTGAATGACAAAATGATTAACTCATCAATAAATTGTTGTACTCTAAAGCCAATAATCCCCTTCGGATATTTCGATGAAACAAATACTCGCTCTATTTTTAGCATCACAAGTGGCTTGCTTTACTTCTGCAGTGTCAGCAGGCACTTTACACGACGCGTCGCTCGCTAAATTACCTGAGCCATTGAGCAATAATGCCATTGCAAAAGTCAGTACTACGCAGGGTCAATACTTGCTGAGTTTTACCGGGCTAGCTCAAGGTAAGGGCTACCAAGATGTGCACAATAAAGCCTGGGCACTAAATTTAACTAAAGCAGAAGCTCAATGGCAACCCATTAAAGCCGTACCATTTGTTGCACCACTTGCTGGTCGTTTAGCGTCTATTGCAGTTGGTCTTGAAGATAAAGCCTATATTTTTGGCGGTTATACTGTTGCCGAAAACCATGAAGAAATCAGCACTGTAGATAACTACCAATTTGATATATTTAATAATCAATACCAACGTATTGCAGATATGCCAGTGGCTGTGGATGACACTGCAGCGAGTGTATATCAGCAGCGTTATATCTATTTGTTTGGCGGCTGGCATAACGATGGCAATGTTAACTTAGTCCAAGTTTACGACACCAAAACTAACACTTGGGATCAAGCTAGCCCTATTCCTGCTCCAGCAGTATTTGGTCAAGCCGTTGCAATGGTAAATAATAAAATCGTCTTGTGTGATGGGGTAAAAGTGCAGGCTAATATTGGTCAACGTCGAAGCTATCAATCATCACCTGTGTGTTTGTACGGTGAAGTTAATCCTCAAAATCATTTAAGGATCAGTTGGCAATTATTGCCTCATTATTCTATTGCCACGCCAACAAATCAAAGCAGAACGACACCATTAGCTACCGCTCACTATCGTATGGCGGCGACTGGCATTAATAATACCGCTGATGGACAAGCCGTATTTATGGCTGGCAGCAACAACCCATATAATTACAGTGGTATCGGTTATAACGGTAGTCCTAGCGAGCCACACAACTTGCAATACACCTTTGATTTTAAAACGATGCAATGGCTTGCGCCTATTCCGCTTGATGTTCCTAGCATGGATCATCGAGGGTTAATTTGCCACCAAGACCAATTACTGAGAGTGGGCGGTATGCTTAAGCAACAACAGGTTAGCGATCAAATCCTCTCAAGTGGATTAACGGGTAATCAAACTTGTACTCTGTAAGGAGTATAGAGTCTTATGTAATGTGATCTAGCTAACAATAAAACATCGATTTGATTGCCTCAATTAAAGATACATTTAAAATGCATGTATAAATTAAATGTATCTTTTGGAATCACTATGACATCTACTGACCTTGAGCAATTAAGCACTTTATCAATACCCGCTTTGATTGATCACCTTGAATCGACTCATCACCAGTATGTTCGTGAAACTGCGCCACTGTTAGTTGAGTACTCGCAAAAAATGGTACAAGCCCACGGCGAAGATCATGCTGAAATTAAACCATTAGCCACGCTAATCGGTGCACTAATCGCTGATTTAATGCCGCATTTAATGAAAGAAGAACAAATATTGTTTCCTGCAATGCGAAGACTGGCAGCAGGCGAAGAAGTGAATGGCTGTTTTGGTCATATTGGGAATCCAATTAATGCCATGGAGCACGAGCATGATCATGCTGGCACAGTTCTGCAGCAGTTAAGAGAGCTCACCAATAATTACCAAATCCCTGAAGGCGTTTGTAGCACATGGCAAAAATGCTACCGCACTTTGGCCGAGTTTGATGCGGACTTACAAGCTCATATTCATACTGAAAATGTATTATTGTTTCCAAAAGCGCTAGCTATTTAACTCTCATCATCTCTGATGAGTTGATAAAAACAAACCTATTTGATTCATCAAGTCCTTGGCTCTTGCTTCCCCCAGCAGAGCCATTTTTATGTCTTGAGGTTATTCATCTATAAGCATAAACAAGCCCTGCTAAGTGCTTGTAATAATAAAAACTACTCGAACAATGCAGGACTAGCTCTTAATTTAAAGTTCAGTTCACGCTAGCATTTTGTGACTCACTTTTTGTCCACTTTCGCCCTTGATGCGCCATACGATATAAAATAGGTAGCACAAACAGCGTCAACATTGTCGATGAGATAATGCCACCAATCACTACAGTAGCAATAGGTCGTTGTACTTCAGCACCTGTACCAATGTTTAGCGCCATGGGAACAAAGCCAAGCCCTGCCACTAATGCCGTCATTAATACAGGACGTAACCTAATCAATGCCCCGTCAATAATGGCATTCAGTAACTCGCCTTTCTCTTGATATAACTGCCGAATAAAGCTCAACAGCACTAAGCCATTAAGCACCGCCACACCAGATAATGCGATGAATCCAACACCAGCAGAAATAGATAACGGCATGTCTCTTAACCATAACGAAATAACACCACCTGTTAACGCAAGTGGGATCCCGGTAAAGACAATGGCAGCATCTCTTACCGAATTAAACGCCATAACTAACAAGCCTAAAATAAGCGCCAGCGTCAGAGGCACCACTATCAATAAACGTTGACTGGCTGATTCTAGTTGCTCAAATGTGCCACCATATTCCAACCAATAACCAGCCGGCAAATCCACTTGCTGACTAATTTGTTGTTTTGCTTCAGTGACGAATGAGCCTAAGTCACTACCACGCACGTTAGCTGTTACGACAATACGGCGTTTACCGTTCTCACGGCTGATTTGATTTGGAGATGGGGCGATATCTAATGTCGCTACTTCAGATAAAGGCACATACTGCCCCGATGGCAGTACAATAGGTAACGCTTGTAAATTCTCTACATCTTTACGAATATTTTCAGGTAAACGCTGAACAATCTTAAAGCGACGATCACCTTCAAAAATAAGCCCTGCCTCTTCACCACCGATGGCCGTTGCGACAAAATCTTGCAGCTCACTGACCGTTAAACCATAGCGAGCTAACGCCATGCGATCAGGTTGAATTGACAACATTGGTAAACCCGTCACTTGCTCAACTTGAAGATCCGATGCGCCTTCAATTTGCTCTAACACTTCATGAATGGCATTCGCCGAGGTTAATAATTGCTGTAAATCATCGCCAACCACCTTAATGCCTAAGTCAGCACGTACACCCGAAATGAGTTCGTTAAAACGCATTTCAATTGGCTGCGTCAGTTCAAAGTTATTACCAGGTTGACCAGAAACAGCATCGACAATATCGGCGGCAAGCGCATCATGGCTCATTTTCGGATTTGGCCATTCATTACGAGGTTTAAGCATAATGAAAGTATCAGCAATATTCGGCGGCATAGGGTCGTTCGCCACCTCTGGGGTTCCTATTTTAGAAAATACATTGAGTACTTGGGGGAAGTGTTTAATTCTATCCTCAAGCATCATTTGCATATCTACAGATTGCTCTAAACCTGTACCTGGAATGCGAATCGCCTGCAGCAAAATATCTTCTTCATTAAGCTGTGGAATAAACTCTGACCCCAGCGTAGTGGCTAACCAAATTGACAATGCCACCAAACCCACAGCTGCACTCAACACTAACCAGCGAAACTTCATCGCTACAATCAACAATGGTTTATACAAAGATTTACTTAAGGTAATAACCCGGCTTTCTTTTTCGCTAATCTTACCTGTCATAAACAAAGCAACAGCGGCAGGAACAAGCGTTAACGACAGCACTAACGCTGCTAAAAGTGCCATCACAACGGTGGCAGCCATTGGGTGGAACATCTTACCTTCAACACCCGTAAGGCTGAATAGTGGAATATAAACGACGGTAATGATCAATACGCCAAATAAGCTTGGGCGAATAACTTCATTAGTGGCCTCATACACCAATTGTAAACGTTGTTTACGTGGCAAAATATGCCCGCCACTTTGTCCCTGTGCTTGGCCTAATCGGCGAATGGCATTTTCGACAATAATCACCGCACCATCGACAATCAAGCCAAAATCCAATGCCCCTAAGCTCATCAGGTTTGCAGATACGCCAGCTTGCACCATACCTGTCATTGTCGCTAACATTGCCAGCGGAATGACCGCAGCAGTGATGAGAGCTGCTCTTGCGTTGCCCAACAAAATGAATAGCACCACAATAACTAACAATGCACCTTCAACGAGATTTTTCTGAACTGTATATACCGCTTTATCAACCAAAGTCGTGCGATCGTATACGGCCTCAACTTTAATCCCATCAGGTAATGACGCTTTAACGTCCTCAAGTCTTTCGGCCACAGCTAATGATACTTGCCGTGAATTCTCGCCCACCAGCATCATTGCACTGCCTAATACGGTTTCTTTTCCGTCTCGAGTGGCGGCACCAGTTCTTAACGCCTTACCAATGCCAACCTCTGCCACATCACTCATTAAGATTGGTGCGTTATCAATACGCTTAACAACAACCTGTTTAATATCGCTAATGGTTTTAAGCTGCCCGGCTGAACGAACTGTCAATTGCTGGCCATCACGCTCAATATAACCTGCACCACGATTGCTGTTATTGCTTTGCAGCGCCATTTTGATATCGACAAAGGAAATCCCATAGGTCAACATTTTCAATGGTTGAGGCGTGATGTGATATTCCTTATCAAAGCCCCCTATGGTGTTTATTTCAGTCACTCCTTTCACTTGAGCTAATTGCGGTTTAATAATCCAGTCTTGGATTTCTCTTAGCGCTGTAGCATCGAAATCACTTCCATCAGCTTGTTGAGCATTCGACTTCGCTTCGATGGTGTACATAAAGATTTCGCCCAGACCAGTAGAAATAGGCCCCATTTCAGGCTCAATTCCAGCAGGTAAAGCCCCTTTTATGCCATTTAAACGCTCGCTAATTAGATTACGAGCAAAATAAAGGTCGGTGCCTTCATCAAATACGACTGTCACCTGCGATAATCCATATCGCGACAATGAACGAGTGTTAGACAAATTTGGAATACCCATCAGGGCATTTTCAATTGGATAGGTAATCCGTTGTTCGGTTTCTTGTGGTGAATAACCTGCAGCACGCGTGCTTATTTGCACTTGTACATTGGTAATATCTGGCACGGCATCAATCGGTAATTTCTGATAACTCCAAAGCCCAACAGCAACCAGCAATAAAGCTAGAAACATCATCATCCAGCGTCGATTAATCGCAAGACGTAAAACTGATTCAATCATATTTCGTCTCCTTTAATGAACGTGGGCAGCACTAGATTTTTCAAGATCCGCTTTAAGAAGAAAGCTCTTCTCAACGGCATATTCTTCACCTATAGAGATGCCAGATAACACCTCTGTTAGCTGGCTATCACTCTGGCCTAACTCAACAACGCGCTTTTCAAACCCTTCCTCATTACGGACAAACACCACTTGTTGTTCC
Source organism: Shewanella sp. 10N.286.51.B7 (assembly GCF_002873615.1). Taxonomy (NCBI): domain Bacteria; kingdom Pseudomonadati; phylum Pseudomonadota; class Gammaproteobacteria; order Alteromonadales; family Shewanellaceae; genus Shewanella; species Shewanella sp. 10N.286.51.B7. Next base: position 16,150 of record NZ_MCUF01000075.1, on the reverse strand, counting down.
TCCATAACCTGAACAGCGCGATTATCAATAACCATCGCCACAGGTTGCTGACTCAAAGTTAATTCACCTGACAACAAAGCGCCCACAGCCCATTGCCCTTGCTTATTGTCTAGTGGCGCACGAGCTAAGGTATAAGCTTGATTATTCGTTGAGTTGAGAAGATGTTTTATTGTTGAATTTACTTGCTGTTTATTCGCACTCGCAGTGTCTGACCCAATAACAAGGTGTTGACCAACTGACACTGAGGTTAATTGTCCAGGGAAGATCTGATACTCAACCCACAACTCACTGTCATCCATGATGCTAAGCAGCATATTATCTGTGGCGAGCTCGCCCACATTGGCATTTCTGGTGACTACGACACCCGATATCGGCGCTGTTATTGAGTAATGCTTTAAGCTTGCATTAGACTCAACTTTGGCAATCACTTGCCCTGCTTTAACGCTGTCACCTACTGTAAAATTAAACTCGGTGATGAGTCCTGAAAATCTAGCTTTCACTAAGCTTATAGCCGTTTCTGGCACTACTGTTCGCCCATACAAGGTTACTGTTTTTTTGATATCACCGGGCTGCACTTTTTGAGTGACGATCCCAGAAACAGATATTTGCTCCGCACTGATATGCACTTGGCCTTCTTCATGTTCATCGTGACCATGCTCGTCATGCCCGTGCTCATCATATTTATGATCATTATGTGCTTGTTCATCTGAATGATTTTCTGAGTGACTATCTGAATGATTTTCTGAGTGACTATCTGAATGGTTTTCTGAGTGACTATCTGAATGTTCGTTTTTATGTTCATCATGACCGAGAGTATTCTGTGTTTGCTCATTAGCGTGATGTTCAGAATGCACATCTTGATGATCATGAACGCCTGATGCATAAGCTGGAACAGCAAACATAAAGACTGCCGCCACAGCAATATGAACCACAGAAAGGTTATTGAATGTTCTTAAGTTCATTTGGGGAATCCTTGGAAATCTTTAAAAAAGGTATGTTGAGAGGCGGGAAGAGGTTCAGCAATTAATTGCTCTATGTCCACGCCATAACGCAATGCAGAAGCAGCAGCCTCAATTAATGCTCGACGAGAAAAGAGTAATTCCTCTCTTGCAGTTAAGTAATCAAGGTAGCTATATAGTTCTTGCTCATAAGCCGTTTGCGTATCTTCTAGAGCCAAAGTTAGTGTTGGAATAATACTAGATTGCAAACGATTGACCGTGACAATGGCTTGCTGCCTATTGGCATAAGCACGATATAATTGTGCATACAATTCTCGTAAGGCAATCTCTCTATTAATCAGCACTTCATCTTTTGCTGCTTGAGCCGAAATGACAGCGCCCGTATTTCGTTCACCACTGAACAAGGGCACACTGAACCCTGCCGAAAATGCCATATCGTTGGTTTGCTGCATTTGTTTTACGCCAACCGACCAACTGACATCAGTACTCGATTGCGATTGAACAAAACGTAATTCGGCTTCTTTTAGCTGAGCTTGAGTTAAATAAGCTTCGATTGCTGGGCTATATTTCACCTTTTCAAATAAAGGTGCTAATGCAACATCGTCGGTGAACTCAAATAAGCTGCCTTCAATGGTTTCATAGTTAACCTGAGTTTCTCCCCACATCATACTGAGTGCTAATTTTGCGTAATCAAGTTGATGTAAATGGGTTTCTGCAATCAGCCTGGTATTATAAACAGCCGCCTGTGCTCTTTTAACTTCAGCATCAGGAGTCACCCCCGCTTTAGCGCGTTGCTGCACCACCAATAACGTTTCTTCTGCAAGGCTCAATGCATCACCTGCAAGCTGCAACTTAGATTGCGCAGCTAACACATCAATATAGCGTCGTGTAGTTGTCGCAAGTATGCCAAGCCCTGCAATCTTTTGCTCAGCATCCAGTAACGCACGTTTTCTATTCACAATGCCTATGCGAGCATCTGATTTATCGCCAAGCTCTATTATCGATGATAACGACACTGTCGTTTCTGCACTATCAACAGCTTGAAAATCGCCAGAGCCAGCAATATTTTCAAGTTCTACGCCTAATTCGAACCCAGGCGAAAGCGCTTGTGTTTGCGCCTCACCTTCAAGCGCAAGTTGTCTGAATTGAAAAATTTTCAAAGAAGGATGCTGTAATTGAACACGTTCAATTACAGTCAGTAGCGTCAATGATTCTGAAGCGGAGATCGAGCCAGTCGCGTATGAACTGGCAGAAACTAGCGCTGTTGTCCCTAATAAACAGCAAGCTATTTTTCTTAATAGAAAAGTACACCGTTTCGGGATGGTTATATTGTAAAACATCTGAGAATTAGCCTCGATTCAATACAAAAGATAAAACCTGCTGGCAATATGATTGATTAGAAAACACAGCAAGTTTTAGCAAATTCCGTAAAAAATTTGCTCATTTAAAAATGATTTTTGATTTAACGATTAAGCTTGGGGAGGGCGCAAAAAACTAAAGTAAGGAGCTTCTACTGCGTTGGAATTAAAGGTAAAAGCCAGGTAATCCGAATAGATATTGTCATGATGTGCCATTGTGACTGGATGCATTAGCGTCATACAACAAGAACAGCAGTTACTGCTGCATTCAGCACAGTCATCGTCAGCATGACTGTCGGCAAGAAAAATATCATCACAAAGCTCGTCGTTCGCTAGCGAGTGTTCATCAACAAAGGTTGTGTCTACTGAAGAGACATCATTGATTACTGTGGTGAAAAGTTCGACATTAACAGCGCAATCTTTATGCTCAAGAGCACAGTTGTCGGCCATCGCAACAACAGACTGCATCGCAAAAATCAGAATCAACAACAAGCGCGCCAGCATAGCTGGAAACGTGATCATTGTGATTTTTACATCGCGATAAAAGCCTAACATTAATTCTTAGCTGCACCCTTTTTAGTGAACACATAATTAAATAAATAGACCAACTAATAACATGTGTATCGCGCAAGTCTATGCAAAACCCCTTTAAAACACTACTGAGATTATTTGCAAATTGCATAGACTGGACTTAAAAAACTAAAAACCTCGTTGAACGCACAATTTTATTCGATTAATCGGCGGATTTCTTGCAGCTGCTCAATTTCAAGATGCGGTAAAATATGTTGCGCCCTACCACCTTCATCAGTTTGAAGATTAAGCCAAAGACTTTGACAGCCTGCGTGTCTTGCGCCTAATACATCACTTATAGGATGATCGCCTATGTGCAATAGTTCATTGGTTTGGATATCTAAATGCTGACAACTAAGATCAAATAAATCGCTATAGGGTTTCATTCTTACCCCGTGTCCAGGATGAACCACAAACTCTAAGGCATCATTAAGCCCAACACGGCGAGCGTCGACATTACCATTAGTAATGCCAATTAATGGATACTGTTTGCCTAAGTCTGACAGTAAATTGAGAACACCATCATCAACGGTAAAGTCACTGCGATGAAAACAAAAACACTCTAAGCCTTGTTGCGCGCCTTGGCTTGCTTCAATTTCTGAATAATCCCATTGGATCAAAGCCTGCCTGAGGACTTCATAGCGCGCAGCTGTGGTGTCATGGGCCAGCTCACCATGCACAGCAATAACCTGTGCTTTTAGCTCACGCCATTGGGTTATTCCCCAGTTCGTCGGGGTGTTAAATTGCTCTTGCATAAATAGTGATAACGCAGATTCGGCTTTAATAATATGCGGTGCGTTATGGTACAAGGTATCGTCTAAATCAAAACTGATCGCCTTAAAAGGCCGCAGTCGTAAATATTGTTTCATTATTTCCCCTTGGCTTTTTTCGCTCTAGGATGAGCGCCATCGTAGACTTTTGCCAAGTGCTGAAAATCGAGACTGGTATAGATTTGCGTTGTGGATAAGTTAGCGTGTCCCAATAATTCTTGCACCGCTCTTAAATCTGCACTTGATTCAAGCATATGCGTTGCGAAGGAATGTCGCAATTTATGAGGGTGAACTTTTGCAGATAAAGCTTGCTCTTGGCCCCATTTATTCATTCTGAGCTGAATACTGCGATGAGATAAACGTTTGCCTTGCTGACTGACAAATAAGGCATCCCCCGCTTCGGCTTTAGCTAAATCAGCACGACACTCACACCAATTATTTATTGCCTGTATCGCCATTTTGCCAATAGGCACAACTCGCTGTTTACTGCCCTTACCCATCACTTTGACTTCATTTTGACTGAAATCGATATCTGCCACATCTAAACTCGCAAGCTCAGCTAAACGCAAACCGCTGGAATAAAATAACTCCATAATGGCTTTGTCACGCTTACTGAGTGGATCATCAGCATCAATATCTAACAAGTGCGTCACGGCATCTAAATCCATATTCTTAGGCAGTGGCTTTGCTTGCTTTGGTGCATTGAGTGTTTTTGCTGGGTTGGTTTTAATGGCTTGTTCACGGACTAAAAAATCAAAAAATTGCTTTAAAGACGATAAACATAACGATAATGAACGTGGGCTAAGTCCTTGTCGGTGAAGCTTAGACAGCACGGCTTGCAATTGATCGCGGTTAACCGTTAGCCAGCCTTCATTACATTCATCGAGTGAAGCGCCTTTAGGCTGCGAAAATATGATTTCAGCAGCGCGATGAATTTCATAAAGATAATTTCGTACGGTATGCGGCGAAAGCTGCCTTTCAGAATGAAGGTAGCGTTCAAATGCGGCTAGCCAACTGAGTTGACCCATGACACTGCCTCCAGTCATTGCTTAACAGAGCGTTGAGCGAGTCGGTTGCCAATTAGAATTTTGGCAACATATGATCCAATAGGTCTCTAATTTGTTGGAAAAAGAGATGATCCATATCAGGATGAAAATGGGCGGCATCAGCAGACGCTACGCCAAAAATAACTTGACCATTTTCATCTGATAATTTGGTCAGTGCTACCGAGCCCACCTCAGTGCCAAATAATCGTTTCGATTCAGATTGCGTTAAACGACCAAAGTAATAACCTTGCTGAATTCGTTGACGCCAAATCTTCGCCAATTCGCTGTCGATATCATGCACGGTTATCAGCCTTACGTGGGTAAAACCAAACTCGGCCTTTAACTTTCCAGATAAAACTTGTCTGAGCTGGCCTAAATCTTCACACTTTAAGATCTGCATCGATAAATCGCTATTAAAGCGAAATATCTTTTCATTCTCTGTGGCGATTTTCATTAAAGAAGTAATTTCTTCTTCAAGTTGAGTCACCCGTTCACGCAGCATTTCTTGACGACGCTCAACTAAGGACACCGAACCACGCTCATGATGAGAGAGTCTCATTGCCAACAATAATTCAGGATATCGATTGAAAAAATCAGGGTTATCCAGCAGGTATTCGCGGATCATTAACTCATCAATCGGTAAATCTTCCATTACTACATCAGTGCCTAAAGCTGCCGCCGATTGGGCATCTTCTGCTAATAATTTTTTGGTGTTAAATGCGTCGCTCATAACTGGATTTGTCCATCAAATACGTGTTCAGCTGGCCCAGTCATCCATAATGGTTTTCCTTCACCTTCCCAATTAATGGTTAGGCGGCCGCCAGGTAAATCCACTTTTACCTGTCTGTCTAATTTATTTTGTAATATGCCAACTGCAACTGCTGCGCAAGCACCTGTGCCACAAGCGAGTGTTTCCGCTGCGCCGCGCTCATAGACTCTTAATTTTATATGGCCACGATCCACAACCTGCATAAAGCCCACATTCACTCCCTTAGGGAAGCGTTCATGCTTAGTCAGCATTGGACCAATTTCTTCGACCTCTGCAGTGTCAACGTCATCCACATCAAGTATACAATGCGGATTGCCCATTGAAATAGCACCACACAAAAACGTTTGTTTAGGGGTTTGCAATAAATAGGTTTTTTCAGGACGTTTGGCGCGAAAGGGAATTTTCCCCGGCTCTGTCACAGGTACACCCATATTCACGGTCACAGTACCATCACGCTCAAGTCGTAACGTCATTTTGCCTGAGCTAGTGCTGACGCGAATTTTATACTTGTTGATTAAGCCTTTATTACGCACGAAACGCGCAAAGCAACGTGCACCATTGCCACATTGCTCTACTTCACCGCCATCGGCATTAAAAATTCGATAATGGAAATCTAAATCTGGGTCGTAAGGAGGCTCAACTAACAATAGCTGATCAAAACCAATACCGAAATTTCGGTCAGCTAAACGGCGAATTTGATCTGGCGAAAAAAACACATTCTGTGTTACGCCATCAACCACCATAAAATCATTACCCAGTCCATGCATCTTGGTGAATTGGATCAAAAGAGTTTCCCTTATCGAACTAAAAAATAAACCTAATAAAATCAGTTAACCTTATTAAGGCGCTAAATGCTATTAAAGGCTGTGAATACCGTTAAGGCAGTAAATGCTCACCTTGCCACAATTGCTCAAGCTTTTCACGCTCACGGATCACTTGGTTTTGATCTTTATCGACCATGACCTCTGCCGCTCTTGGACGTGAATTATAATTTGATGCCATTACAAAACCATAAGCACCGCTTGAACGCACCGCTAATAAGTCACCCGCTTGTACATTGAGCTGACGGTTTTTACCTAAAAAGTCACCGGTTTCGCACACTGGACCTACAACGTCATAGTCAAAACTCGGTGCATCAGTTAATTGTACCGGAATGATATTTTGCCATGCACTGTAAAGCGCTGGGCGGATTAAATCATTCATTGCACCGTCAACAATCGCAAAACGCTTATCGCTGTTTTCTTTCAGTGACAACACTTCAGTGACAAAAATACCTGCATTGGCTGCAATCGCACGGCCTGGTTCAAAAATTAATTTAAGTGGACGGTCGCCTAAACGCTCAAGTAACGCAGCGGCATACACATCTGGATGTGGCGGCGTTTCATCATCATAAGGGACACCTAAGCCACCACCAACATCAAAATGATGAATTTCAATACCATTGGCAGCTAAACGATCAATTAAGGCTAGCATTCGGTCCATGGCATCTAAAAATGGCTGCATTTCAGTTAACTGTGAACCAATATGACAATCCACGCCTTTAACGGCTAAGTTCGGTAACGCATGTGCACGAGCAAAAACCTGCTCAGCTTCGTCCATCGCAATACCAAATTTGTTCTCTTTAAGGCCGGTAGAAATATAAGGATGTGTGCCTGCATCAACATCAGGATTAACCCTCAGTGAAATAGGGGCCACTTTTCCTAGCTTTCCTGCTACCTCATTTAATAATTCAAGTTCAGCGCTTGATTCAACATTGAAACAATAAATACCGGTATTCAGTGCTTGTTCCATTTCAGCTGTTGTTTTGCCCACACCTGAAAACACCACTTTTTTAGGGTCGCCGCCAGCGGCAATAACACGTGCAAGTTCACCACCTGAGACAATATCAAAACCACTGCCTAAACGTGCAAGTACATTTAATACTGCCAGATTCGAGTTTGCTTTAACCGCATAACAGACAAGGTGTGGGTGATCGGCTACTGCATTATCAAATGCATTCCAATGACGCTCTAACGTCGCACGTGAATAAATATATAACGGCGTGCCGTGGGTACGGGCAAGTTCAGCAACAGAACAGTCTTCAGCAAAAAGTTGATCCTGTTGATAATTAAAATAATCCAAAATGCGCTTCCTTTAAAATTGTTCTATTTTTGTGTCGACTCTTGAGACTGCTCTTGAGTTTGTTGTTGGGTTTGTTCACTAGTCGGCTCTTGCGATTTTCGCTCTTCCTGATTGGTTTCAACTTCAGGAGATTTGTATAACGGGCCTTTTTGTCCGCAGCCAATAATCGATAGGCTAGCAAGCATTACTAATAAAAACAGTCTCATTTTTCTCAACATCTATGCATATGGGGAGTTATAGCCTTATAATCGCATTCATAACCTAGGAAGTACAAGGATAGAAATACATGGCTATGACAGATACAGAATTTCATCAGTTGGCAGATGAGATGTTCGGCAAGATTGAAAACGCCATCGAAGCGGCTATTGATGAACAAGATGCCGATGTCGATATCTTCGCAAGCGGTAATGTATTGCAGTTAGAATTTGAAGATGGTTCGCAAATTGTCATCAACAAGCAAGAGCCTTTACATGAGTTATGGATAGCTAGCCGCACTGGTGGTTACCATTTCGCGTTTGTTGACGGCAAATGGTTTGATGAACGTAACAATAGTGAGTTCATGCCTTTTGTTATCGACGCGATTACAAAACAAAGCGGCATTGCGCTATCTATTTAACACCATCGACTTGATGATGCTAAATAAGAATGAATTGAGCTTAAATATCTGAGCTCAATTCGTTCATTGCAATACCAAAAGGTACGACATTCAATTCACCGTCAATCCGTTCCAATTTAAAAAATTGCGGCATATTAAAATAGTGCAGTGATGACTCATCTCGCTCAAAAGCAAAGCTGTGACTTTCTTTTTCAACTAATTCTTTCATCGACATATCATCAAATATTTGATGTTTTAATTGATTGAGTTCATCAATGATAAACACATCAAGCGCATCCGGTCGTTGCCTTAAAAAATACTGCTTCGCTCCTTTAGAAATATAAAGTTTAATTACACTAGGGATACTGCGGTAAGGATCTTTTTTTAATACTGCCACTGGCGCCGTCAACTCAGGCTTTTTAAATCGCTCTACTTTTATTGGCGCGGCTTTGACGTCATCGCCTTTGAGTTCCTTATATACCATCCCCATTGAATTGAAGAATAACCCAAAGCGTTTATGTGATAACTGTATTGGGTGCATCAAGGCTGAGGACTCTCTTGCTTCATGACAATATTTTACACACAGAGTAAATACTGCCAATAACGCATCGTTGATTTGTTTTTTTAATCGTTCTGCGCAATTAACCACTTGAATATCAACTTGCTCAGGTGTGCCTTTTAAGCCTAAAGCGATAAACGCTAGGGCTTCTAGTAAACCTTGTTCGCCTTTAAAACGATGACATTGCCATTCGCCCCAGCTATTGAGGCAAATTAAATCAATCGTAGACAGCATGTTTTGTTGCTTTTTACCTAAGGAAAACACATTGCCATTCATATAATCGATCATGATTTCTTGGCCTTGCCATTTTAATGTGGGATCGCCATCCACATTGGCAACGACAATGACTTTTTTGTAAAAATACGGCTGGCACAATTCGGCTTTGGAAACTTTATTGGTTGTCGCTAATAAAGGCACTAAGCGACTGGCCAGGTCGGTTAACGCACTCGAGCGGTGCTTTTTACGGCCATACTCTTGCCATTGTGTGTCGGCTGCAGAAATCCCATTCATCGCTGACCAAGCAATCAATGCTGTGGGCGTATCTGCTTTGATAATAGATGACTCTCCAAGTAGCTGACCTGACTTTAATGGTTGTCGATAAAGGTAATAGCGCGACTCTTTGAGGCTATGAATAATGGTCATATTCGGTTCAAACACCGAACGACTCCATAGCTTGTTTAAAGGCAATAATTGATGCTCGTCATCACTAAAGTAAGTATGGAGTTTACGCGCCAGCATGCCGAGTTCTTCAACTCTAAAGCGATCACTCAATGCTTGTTTTGAGGCAAACTCTAAAAGGGTGCGATAACTGATTAATAGCAGTTCATTGAGCTGTTTGTTAAACCACTTTAATTGACCTGAATGCCAATGTTGGCTGTTGTCTAAGGTTTCTAATAAACTTGGTGGCCAGTTCCAGTCATTAACTAATTGCTGCATTTTATTGCGTCGCCAATCATTGCCGACACACGCATTGGTTAAATTCACACCACATTTAAGATAAAAGCAACGTCGGACAATTTCTAAACGCCTGATATCACGCTTAGCTAATAAGTAGCTTTCAATACGTTGGTATAAAATAAGGTAAGCGTCATTAGATTCAGAAAAATCACCTTGCTCACATTGTTGCCAAATTTGCGCAGTAATGAAATGAGACTCTGGATAATCAGCAGCATACGTTTCTAACAACAATACTTTAAGCAGCGCTTTATGGGGTTTGTTTAAGCCTTTATACAATTGCCATAAGGACGCACCAAAATACTCAGTTGCTGGCATGGATTGCACGTCGCCTAAAAATAATACCGATTCATCTTGATTAGAGTTAGGCCACCATCCAACGGTTTTTCCCGCCAAACGTATGTGGGAGCGATAAAATTCTTCTAACAATAACCAATGCTGGGTACTGCCGCTATGTTCTTCACCTAACGAGCTATAACAGTTTTCAAAGGCACTGCACTCGCGAAATTGTAATGGGTGAACCAGATAAAAGTTAACTTCAAAGTCTAAAGAGGCAAACCATTGAGTCAATGCTGTGGTTTTCTCGGTAATTAAGGTTAAATCTGCATTGCTCAAGTTGGCCTTATACACTAGCCATACATCAACATCACTTTTAGGATTTTGACCAAAACTTGCCGTGCTGCCCATGGCATAAACGCCTTCAAAAGAACAAGGTTCTGCGGCGTTTGAAGTCAGTTTAGGCAAGTTAAAAACATCACATGCCGAAAGTGATTTTGTAGAATCCTGGTACTGATTGATACCGAATGGCGTTAATGCTGAATTGCCACCAGGCAATTGCGGGTGATGATGCTGAATAAGGTAAGCAATGAGATCAAACAGGTTTTGCTGTTTTGGTGACAACAGAGATTGAGCTCGTTCATAGCGAACGAGATTAAGTTGGTTGGCAATTTCAGCTGAGCGAGGCACTTTTTCTATCAAGGCTTCCATCCTTGTACTATCACCTTACGACTTATTCACACACACATTTAAGTAAATACTTGCTTAAATTAGGGATAAATTCATTAGCAATAACTTGTTCATGGTATCACTTTTATTTAAATACGCCAGTAAATGAGATCTACGTCACAAAAAAAAGATGTGCATAGTTCAAACAATCGCTATCGGTTTGTTACATAAGCCCACAGGCAATGTTAGCATTGTCGCAATTAAGTCTATCGATGGAACTCTCTAGCATGTCTCAAAATGTTATTCGTATCGCTACTCGTAAAAGTCCACTGGCTATGTGGCAAGCTGAATTCGTTAAAGCTGAACTTGAACGTATTCATTCAGGTTTAACGGTTGAACTTTTGCCAATGAGCACTAAAGGAGACGTTATTTTAGATACGCCTCTTGCTAAAGTGGGTGGTAAAGGTTTATTTGTTAAAGAGCTTGAAGTTGCCATGCTTGAAGATCGCGCAGATATCGCTGTGCATTCGATGAAAGATGTGCCAGTAGATTTCCCTGAAGGGTTAGGTTTACAAGTTATTTGTGAACGTGAAGATCCACGTGATGCATTCGTATCTAATACCTACAAAACAATTGCAGAATTACCGCAAGGTGCTGTAGTAGGTACTTCTAGTTTACGTCGTCAATGCCAAATTCGCGCTGCCCGCCCAGATCTTGTTATCAAAGACTTACGCGGCAATGTAGGTACACGTTTAGCTAAACTAGACAGTGGCGATTACGATGCCATTATCCTTGCAGCAGCTGGACTTATTCGTCTTAAATTAGATGAACGTATTGCTAGCTTTATTTCTGCAGAAGATTCACTACCAGCTAACGGTCAAGGTGCTGTAGGTATTGAATGCCGTATGAATGACGAACGTGTTAAAGCACTACTTGCTCCACTTGAGCATTTAGAAACTCGTTACCGCGTACTTGCTGAACGTGCTATGAACACTCGCCTTGAAGGTGGTTGTCAGGTGCCAATCGGTGCTTATGCTGAAATCGAAGGTGATACCTTAAGCTTACGTGGCTTAGTGGGTAACCCTGATGGTAGTCAAGTCATTGAAGGCGCTGTATCTGGACCTAAAACTGATGCTGTTGCACTAGGTGAAGCACTAGCTGAAGATTTACTAAGCCGTGGCGCAAAAACTATTTTAGACGCTGTTTACAACAAGTAATCAGGCAAAGTCAAAATATGAAAGTCTTGCTAACGCGCCCTGAAGGGCGCAATCAAGCGATGGCTGAACAGCTTAAAAATAAAGGCGTCGATTTTATTGTCACGCCTTTATTAGCTGTTGCTGCAACACTCTCCCCTATTGAAACCCAACAACTCTCTCAAGCTGACAGTATTATTTTTATCAGCACCAATGCAGTTCATTTTGCCGCTCAATCACTTAAAAGTCAGTTTCCAAATTGCCGCTACTACGCTGTCGGTCAAGCGACTGCTGATGCATTAATCCAATACAATATTCAAGCTGAAGTCGCCCCTGAAAACAGCCAAGATAGTGAAGGATTACTCTCACTTTCGTCACTTGCTGAGATCCAACATCAGCGAATTATCATCGTCAGAGGGGTTGGTGGTAGAGAAACCATTGCAGAAAAATTAACCTTAAGACAAGCTAAAGTTAACTATTGGGAAGTTTACCAAAGAGTTATGCCAAAGCTTGATGCACAAAGCGTTTGCAGCCACTGGCAGGCAGCCCAAATAGACACAATTGTGGTCACCAGCGGCGAAGTCCTTGTTAATCTAATTAATCTTGTGCCAAAAGAGTTATTTGCATGGTTGCAATCATGTCATATCATAGTCCCAAGTCACCGAGTGGAACAAAGGGCAAAAACAGCAGGACTTTGTCACGTCACTAATGCTAATGGCGCGAATACTCAAGCTGTTTTACAAGCGTTATCTCTTTAATCATTAAAGCAAAGTCTGTTATTTGCGATCTTGTTTAATCCTGCCAGACTTGTACCCTATCACTCAATATTTATGTCGCGCAGTAAATGGTCGCACTAGTAAATAGCCACACTAGGCACTCAAGGACAGCTCATGGAAAACAATAAGCAAGACTCAAGTCAATTAAATACCAAGGATTCAACCGCTGAATCAGTGAATAATGAGGCTGAGTCTTCGACTGAACTTGAAACCAGTACCACTCCAAGTACTAAGCAAACGGCTCAATCAACTCCCCCCTCATCAACTAAGATCGTCGATACTGAAAGTCATAGTGACGATGCAGCATCTACTTCAAATAGAAAAAGTTCGTGGTGGGTAAGATTGAGCATTTTATTATGCCTCATCATTGCACTCGCTGGCATTGGCATTAGTTACCTGTTGCTCGTTGAACTTGAAAGCCAAAAAATTGAACTGCAAACTCAAAATCAACAGACTCAAGCTATCAGCAATGAAGTGACTGAAGCCCTAATAGAGCCCAAGAGACGTATCGCTGAGTTAGAAATACAGCAGCAAAATGATAGCTTGGCTTACCAGCAGCAAAATCAACTGGCTAAATCACATCAACAATTACAAGAGCGTGTGGCCACTATTGCTCAACGCAATCCAAACCATTGGATGGCATCGGAAGCTGAATACTTAGTCCGTATGGCGGGAAGAAAGCTATGGCTTGAAAATGACCCTAAAACAGCGGTCAGCCTATTAAGTTCTGCGGATGACCGTATTGAAGCAATGAAAGACCCTGCACTGCTACCTATACGCCGAGCTCTTGCCCACGACTTAGCCAAAACCAATGCGATTAAAACCACAGATGTAGCCGGTACTATCTATACTATCGATAGCATTTTAATCCAGCTGGATAGCTTGCCGTTAAACCGCGCTAAAGCGCAGTCAGCAGAAGACTTGGCAGAGCAGCATGTAATGACGGATTCGTTAGATGATTGGCAAAGTAACCTTGCTAAAACCTGGCACTCAGTCACCGATGGGTTCATTACTATTCGTAAACGCACCACAGATTTAGAGCCGTTACTGGCGCCAGATCAACAATGGTACTTAATTGAGAATATTCGCAATAAACTCTTACAGGCGCAACTTGCTTTATACCAGCATGATGAAGTGAACTACCGACAATCAATTGGGTTCGCTCGAACTTGGATTCAACAATATTTTGATTTAGAAGAAACCAAAACTCAAGAAGCAATGACAGCGTTAGATGCGTTAATCACTGTCAAAATTGAGCAAGTTAAACATACCAATTTTGAGTCAACTCGATTGTTACAACAACTGATTACCTTTGGCTCATTGGTTCCAACTGAGGAACCGCAGTTATGATTAAAGTTCTGGCCTATGTCATCATCATTTTAATTGGTTTTTGTATTAGTCCGTTTATTATCGGAAATACAGGTTACGTATACATTGCTGCTGGTGAATATCAAATTGAAACCAGTTTAGTATTTGGCCTACTGGGCTTAGTATTGTTTTACTGCGCATTACAGTTAGTAGAATGGCTGATTATTTTCTTACTTAATGTGGTCATTAATAGCCGGTATTTACCTGAAAGATGGCGCAGAGAAGCAGCTAAAAAATATACCCTTCAAGGCGCACTCGCACTGGCTGAAGAAGATTGGCCGAACGCAGAAAAAGCCATGGCAAAAGGTGCAGCAAAAGGCGAACTACCAGCTTTAAATCTTTTTGCTGCCGCAAGAGCTGCTCATCATCAGCTTAATACTGACGCCCGTGATAAATATTTAGCCGAGGCCGCAAAAGATCCATTAACTAAAACAGCGGTCAACACCTCGAAAACGCGCTACTTAATTCAACAAGGGAATCTCGCCGAAGCTAGAGCAGAGCTCGATTCATTAAACCCAACAAGTAAAAGTAAAACACCAGTATTGAAGCTAGCGCTAGACCTTTATCAGTTGCAACAAGACTGGCAAGCCTTAAAAATTCTATTACCCGCTATTCGCAAACGCCAAATAGTGTCAGAACAACAATGTACTGATGTTGAGCAGTTAACCAATACAGCATTGTTAAATGCGGCAACAGAAGCCAACGAACAAGAATTAGAGAAGAGTTGGCATTGGTTGAGTAAAGCAGAAAGAAACCAAGCTAAATTGATTGCGATATACGCTCGCGGTCTATGCCAATACGATAGAAAAAAAGATGCTTTAAAGCTCATCACTAAGAGTCTTAAAGCAGAACCTGATCCTGCATTACTGTCTGTATTACCTTTAATCCTTGATTCAGAAGATGAAGATATTAGAAAGTTATTGCTGCGTTTTGAGCAAACACACGAACATGATGCTGAATATCAAATATGTATGGCTAAATTAGCTCAGCAAAAACGCGATACTAAATCAGCTAAAAAACATTGGTTACAGGTTTGCGAGATCGTCCCAAAACGTGAAAATTGGTTAGCACTCGCTCAAATTCAAGAGCAGCTTGGCGAAAATACAGCTGCATTACAAAGCTATCGCAAAGCAGCTAATTCTACTGAATAATATTCAGCAAACCGAATATTTAACTAAACAAAAAACCTGTCATTGGCAGGTTTTTTTATATTTATATCGATCTAAACCCTCGTTTGAATCGTATAAATTCTCCTCTAATTCAGCAAATTGTTCTCTTCATACTTTATTATTAAATCTGTAACAATTTCGACTAATTACTCAGTAATGTTGATTTAACAAGTAAAAATTAATTTTAATATCTTTTCATTACCTTAGCGGTAATTCCACCGAGGTCAAAAAATTGACCACCGGTACATATAACGCTAAAATTGTTATATTGCGGTTAATGTTTCTCGCTGATTTTATAACGACAAATATAGCAATGTGATTTTTTATGCAGCAAATGTAAATACATTGCTAAATAGGGTTTTGGAGTTAAATATGAGTTCTGTTGTAACGAATAAAAATGGTGTTTTGAGTTCAGCTAATGGTGATATCTCGCTTACCATCAATGACCAAACAAAAAGTATTCTTCCTGGGGAAGCAATTCCTGCTGGAGCAGAACTCCATTTTGCAGATGGCTTGGCATTCGTAGTCACGTTTGATGACGGCACTATTTTAAATGGTGATGACGTCAATACAGAGCAAACCGATACTAGTACAACAGATGATTCAGTAGCTCAATTTTCAACGGATATGAGTCCTGAAGAACTCGCTGAGATTGAAGCCCTACAAGCACTTATTCTTTCAGGTGAAGACCCAACCGAAGAATTACCAGAAACAGCTGCTGGCGAATCATTAGGAAACCAAGGCGGAAGCGACTTTGCTTCACTAAATCGTGATGCTTCAGAAACATTAGCCAATGCAGGTTTTAATACAGTAACTGTTGCACAAACTACATTCCCTACAGAACAGACATTAGCTGATGATAGTTTTTCAGTAAACGTCGCCGATGACGGTCAAATCACCGTTGATTTGGTGATTGATGAAAATAACCTAGGCGACATTTCGGGGACTTCACAAGATATCCCAGCTGGCGGTACAGTCACGCTAACCCTTACCGATAG
>NZ_MCUF01000074.1:0-22702 GCF_002873615.1 Shewanella sp. 10N.286.51.B7 | reverse complement strand
AATTTGATGTTTGGCAGACCAGCAACTTGTGTGTTTGTGTTGCTGAATTTGATGTTTGGCAGGCCAGCTACTTGTGTGTTTGTGTTGCTGAATTTGATGTTTGGCAGACCAGCAACTTGTGTGTTTGTGTTGCTGAACTTGATGTTTGGTAGGCCAGCGACTTGGGCATTTGTGTTGCTGAACTTAATGTTTGGTAGTCCTACTGTCTTAACCATTTCAGGGTGAATAGTAGGGAGTACTTCCATTGTAGTGTTAGCAGCAGAAGTCGAAGTTAGAAGTGCAGCTATGATAATTCCGTTAATCATTGTTTTAGTCTCTCAGTTCAGGGTTAATAAAAAAGTTTTTTATTTGACGTCTGAACTGCTAGTTGCACTTGTTGTGCCAATGTTAACTGATAATTTGCTTTTCTTCTTGTTTGTTGAAATTGATATTCAATAACTTGGTAAATTCAACTTCTGGTACTGGCTTACTAAAAATGTAACCTTGGATCTCTTCACATTTTAGCGCTTTCAATATATTGAGTTGAGCATCATCTTCAACCCCTTCACCGACAACTGATAAGCCCATGTTATGTGCGATGGTGATAATACTGTCTACCATTTTCAGATCTCTATCTGATTTACTGATGTCATCAACAAATGACTTATCAATTTTTAAACAGTGGATTGGGAAACGCTTTAAATAAGATAATGATGAATAACCAGTACCGAAATCATCCAACGCTAAGGTCACGCCCATTTGGGCAAGTTGGTTCATAACTTTAATTGCATTTTCTGGGTTTTTGATGATTGTACTTTCAGTGATCTCCAATTCTAAATGACAAGCAGGTAGCTTAGTAAGCTGTAAGACGCTGGAGATACGTTGTTGTAGATCGGGAAGGGCAAACTGTCTAGATGATAAATTAATGGCGACACGGCCGTTAAAAATGCCTTGTTCACGCCATTTCTGTGCTGCAAAGCAAGCTTTTCGTAAAACTAAATCACCGATTTCAACAATAAGACCGTTTTCTTCAGCTAATGGAATAAATTCATTAGGAGCAATAATTCCGTGTTCGGGGTGAACTAGCCTAACCAAAGCTTCCATGCCAACGAGGCTGTCTTGTTTCAAATCCACTTTAGGTTGGTAGTAAACTTCAAAGAGATCCTCTTTAAGACCTTCTCGAATTAAGTTTTCAATTTCCAGTTGACGTAATGCATTCTGATTTAATGATTCTGAATAGAATTGATAACGATTGCCACCGTCTGACTTTGCGTGATACATGGCAATATCTGCTTTACGTAGCAAGGCTTGTTCATTTTGTTCGTCTTCTGGATACAGCACAATACCAATACTCAAGCCCACAACTAATGACTCATCGTCAATTTTAAACTCTTCTTTTAAAGCATCAATGATCCGTGAGGCAATTGCTGCACAAGACCCAATATCAGGGTTGTGATCAACTAAAATTGCAAATTCATCGCCGCCTAAACGATATAAACTCACATGTTTAGGCACATTGTTTTGAATACGTTTGGCAACATCAACAAGTAACTCATCACCAATTTGATGACCAAGAGAGTCATTAATCCGCTTGAAGTTATCCAAATCTAAAACCATCAAAGTGTGATGAATATCTTTTTTAACTAAATTATTCAAGGTAACTTGAAGGCTAGAACGGTTAGGAAGGCCCGTTAAAATATCACTGTTAGTGAGCTTTCTTAATTCTTCTTCTTGTTGTTTACGACGGGTAATGTCTGAGAATACACCAACATAATGAGTGGTTTCGCCTTGTTGGTTGTATATTGCATCAACAGTGAGTTCCATCAGGAAATGACTACCATCACCTTTATTTGCTTCTAGTTCATTACTCCAACAACCTTGTTGTGACAGTGAAGCATGGATTTGATTTGAATATGATTCAGGGTAGCGGCCAAAGCTGAATAGTTGACCAATAAACTCTTCGCGTGATTGGTTTGTAAGTTCACAACAGGCATCATTGACTTCAACAAAACGATATTTTTCATCGAGGATAAACATACCCTCTGAGATATTTTCAATGGCGCGCTCAAACAAACGTAATTGTTCTTCAGTTTGTTTTAAATTATTAATGTTTTTTATTGTTCCTGTCATTCGAACAGGGTTTTCTTTCTGATCTCTTTCTACTATTTTTGCTCTATCTAAAATCCACATCCAAAGGTTTTCACGACTTTTGACACGATAAGCAACTTCAAAATGATCTGTAAGGCCTTTAAAGTGGTCATTAAGCGCTGTTTTAACTCGGTTTTGATCTAATGGATGAATATTACTTTCTTCGCCAGGTTTACCTGAACGTTGACCATCTTGAGGGAATTCTAAAGTTCCCCAGATATTAGAGCGGTATATCTCTCCCGTTTCGATATCCCAATCCCACATTTCATCGCCACTCCCCCAAAGAGATAGCTTTAATCTTTCTTCGCTTAGTGCGATTTGTTTTTGTATTTGACGACGGCGAAGAATTATTTTAGTTATAATAAACAGTACAATAAAGCATAGTAATGTATAGGAAAGTTTTGCTTCAAAAGAGTAATACCAAGGAGGGGTGACCGTTATTTGAATAGACTTGGTCTCACTTTGTTTTCCTGAAAGTTTATTAATAGCATAAACATGGAAGTTATAAATTCCAGCAGAAAGGTTAGTGTATGTTGCTGAGTTTATATTTTGCGAGGGCAACCAACTATCATTTAATCCTTCCATTTGGTAATAAAAGTCAAACTCTTCTAGAGGTTGTCCTGGAGTAACAAACGTGAAGGTAAAAGGGTAGTCAGAGTATTTTAAGGTGATATTGCTCTGTTTGTTTATTGGTTTGTTTAAGATTGTTCCACCAATTTTTTCTGAAACATTAAATAATGAGAAATCAATCAAAGCTGCATTAGTGCTTCCTGACATTAAAATATCATTATATATTTCATTCGGGTTTACAATGCTGATTCCTTTAGTGCCTCCAAATAAAGAATAATCTCCAATATGTAATGAAGCTAAAGAGTTGTAATCGCTTTGAGAACCGTTTCTATTTGTTAGTTTTAAATTTTTAAAGCTGGTTTTATTCGTTATATTTAGTTCCATCGCTGAGGCTGAAACTAAAAAGTTATCGAAAATCTCTATCGAATATATTAGTTTGTTATGTCTAAATATTTCTTTTAACTCGTTAGTTTTGATATTCAGCTTTAATAAAGAGTTTCTTGTACCAAAGTAGAGATCGTTTTCATCAAATTTTAATGTGGTAACCATGCTTTCAGAGAATATTTTCTCTGTATTACCATCTTTAATTTTGAATAACCCACCTTGAGATGCTATCCAAAGTTCATTGTTTTTTTCAATTAAATCGAATATTGGATATCTTTCACCAGTAGTAAGCGTGTTGATAACTTTAGAGTTTTTTATAACAAATACTTTGCCATTGATAGTCGAAGCATATATTTTATCTTTACTCTCACTTATTTTTACGTTGCTAATATGTCTATTTAATATTTGAACAGTCTCTAAAGTCGAAAGGTCTGTTTTAGTTAAACCTGTAATATTTCCTGTATAGAGTTGGTTGTTTAAAACTTTTATCGATTTTGGGCCTGATGCGTTTTCAATCGTTACTGAGTATAAATATTTTAGCGATTTATCTAAAACTCTAACATCCAAAGAGTCTGTTGCTAAAAATATATTTTCATCTGTTTGTGTAATAGCCCAAATGTTTTCTTTAATAAATTTTGAGTTTTTTATAAGATTTCGATTTCTATCTATTTTAATGACACCTAAATTGACATCGGTTATAAATATGGCAGATTTAGTTTCTTTTATATAAGGACGTTTTCTTGATGCATCTTGATCGATAAACCCTATTTTCTTTATTCTGTTAGTACTATCTATCCTTACAATGTCAGAGTCTATTATTGAAGTTAACTCATCACCGCTTCTTGATGGTTCAAGGTAGGTCATAACAATATCTGACACTTTTTCTTTGTTATTATTTTTTATACTGTACAAACCATCATTAGTAGATATAAATAGTTTATTTGAAATGATTCCAATGTCATTAGATTTGTAAGCAACCGTTGATAGCTTATTATCTTCCAACTTAAAAACAATACCATTATAATTTCGAATAAAGAGGCTGTTACCTACTTCAATGACCTTTTTGACCTCTTGTAAAACCTCACTATTAAACTCCCATAATACTCTAGTAAGGTTATCACTTAATATTATAATTTTATTATTTAAACCTATAGCTATCCCCTTAGAAAGAGGTGCTATTGACCAAATGGCTTCTGACAAAGGCTTATTATCAATTTCTATTGTTGTAAATGATTCGGATTCATCATCGTACATTGCTAAACCTAAATCAGTACCAACAATTATCCTGTTTTGGTTGTCTACAATTAAAGTTTTAATGAAAGAGCTTGGTAAGTTTGAGCGGCCATCTTCAGCAAAAAAGTGTTTAAAATTTGTTCCGTCAAAACGATTTAACCCGTTTACAGTTCCCAACCAGACAAAGCCATCTTTGTCTTCAATAATGCTAGTAACTGTGACTTGTGATAAGCCATCTTCGGTATTATAAATTTCGGTATTAAGAGTGAGATCATAATTAGTACCAGAATCAGCAAAAGCGAGCCCCGTTAAAGCATGGGCTAGGAGAAATGTACAAATTACCAACCGACTTATCATTTGCATAAAAATTATACTTTTATCTTCTGTAAACGAGATTTATTCAATGTAATACTCCACTTTTTCAGAAAGTTAATAGTTTGTCAAAAATTGGTAAGAATAAAAAAAGTCCCACTCGAACACTTGTGCTTATTTTGTACAATCAATGTGTTTGTTTGATTCAAAAACATCCTTAAAACACTGTATTTTGATGTCTAATTAGATTTTTATACTGCAAATTTATTCCCATTGGTGTTTTTATAAAACTTGTAAAAGTTTATAAACGCTAGGCTGTTTTTCTAGAACTCAAATTTATCAGCGTCATGTTTAAAGCCTTTTAAATCTGTAATGACCTGTGCTGTTGGCATTGGTTCTAACTGATTATGCTGCTCACCAGCATTAAACATCACTAATCTGTCACTGTGTTTACTACGCATATTACTAACAATAAACTTAATCAAATCTGCACGGGTAAATTGCTTAATTTCTTCAACGACTCTTTCACGCTGTTTGAAGTCGTAATCTCTATTGCCAAGACAGACCCAGTAACGCTGGCTTCGACTCTTAAGATTGGCATCTTTCTCTAAAATTTGATTTATTAATCCAAGCTTAGTGGCTTCCCATTGCTCTTTGGTTATTTGCATAACAGCGTAATTAAAGTCTGCAATGAACTCATCGATAGCTTCGAGTAACTTGCGAGGTCCGGTGGTTGGAGATTGTATGTAGAATATCATCCCTGGATGGCGATTGAGTGGCAGATATCCTGTTCCTACCATGTAACCAAGCTGTTTCTCTGTCCTAAGCTCATGGAAAAAAGTAGACGACATTGTGTGGTTTAGCAAACTAAATAAACCAATATTATGAGCGCTAGTTTCATTTGATTGGTAGTAAACAATAATGGCGCTATCTTGATGTTCGACTGAGAGTTCACGCATTAACGTGCCTCTATCGGTAAGATTAATCAGTTCTCGGCTTGATTCTGAACTGGGTTTTGTTACCAGTGAAAGCACGAGTTTCAAACGTTTTGCTAGCTGCTGCGTTTCACTGACTAGCCAATCTCCATAAACCAATCCTTCGACATAGATTTTCTCGTAAAATGCGCTTACATGGTCATGTAGTTCATCTAAGGTGACATCTTCAAGCATTTCGGCCATCTTAGCGGGTTCATATGAACGTTTTTGCAAGGTAACCGTTAAGCTGGAGAATAATTGAGCGATAGGTTTTGCTTGTGCAACATTAGTCCAGCTTCTGAGTAATTGTTTTTTGATGAGTTTAAAACGGTCTTGGGTAAAGTTTCTTTCTCTAGCTTTATCTATGACCAAGGCCAACAAAGTTTCTTGATTACCGGTAAACCCAGTTAAATGTAAGGTAATGCCACCTTGATGAGGGTATATATTGTAATTAAGTCCTGCTACTTCAGCTTGATAGGTTGACTCAGTTAAATAATCTAAAACCATTTCAACATACAAACGGGTTAACGCGGCATGCTTAGGGGTAGGGCTTGCATTTTCAGAGTCTAACGAAAGATATAAATGACCTTTAGGAACATTAAACTCATCATCTTTACGATGCCAAATTCGATAACCTTCATCTTCAGCTACAACTACAGGTACATCACTCTTACTCGATTCAATACGTGATTGTGGATCGCTGACGATGAAAGGATTTTTAGTCGGCAGTGATAACTCTTTTCTTGGTTCGGCTTGTTGCCAGAGAGCAATTTTGGTTTCAGGTATTTCCTCAATTGAATAAGGTGTGAAATACCATTTAGCTTGCTGGTTAGTACTGACTTCTCTTGAAACAAGCTGAGTACGCATATTGCTTGGTACGAACATAGCTAAAAGAGCGAGTGCTTCATCTGCATCTAATCCATCCATGCGATAATCACCAAATACAATATCTTCAACCTCATAGTGTTGCATGTTGATACTGAGATGGCTGGCTAAATCAAGGATTTTAATTTGTTCTTGGTATTTAAACGCGGTAGACAAAAGGCTCGCTCTTTCATCATAACGCCAAGACTCTATTCCTGAAGTACGAATTAATTGAATATACTCGAAAGTGCACTCAATTATGGAGTCTATTTGCTGTAATCCTTTCTCAGTAAGCTGAATACTGATGCTGTAATCTTTGAAGTTGTAACCATTGACACCACCACCCGCTGACAGGTTGTTTGCCAAGCCTTGCTCTTTTATATAAGAAAGTAAACTGCCAGGGCTTTCATTGCCGAGTAAATGACTAATAAACGTCAGTGGTTTACGTTGATAAAAGGGTTCAATGCAAGGGAGCTCAAAACTGATATTTAATCTTTTTTGATCTTTAACGGGGGCGATGTTGATATGTTTTAACTTTGCATTGTCATCGAGATAGGGAGTATCAGGATAGCTTGCTTTAACATTTCGATTGTTAATTGTACTGAAAAAATGTTCCGCATATTTAGCTTGCGCATCCAGTGACAAGGGGGATACCAAGCAGAGCGTCATAATATTTGCACTGTATTTTGATTGGTAAAAGTCTAATAACTCTTGTCTCACTTCAGCTTCATTTCCTGCAAGGGTTTGCAGGTTGCCCACAGAAAACTTACTAAAAGGATGGCCGGGGTTAACGGACTCTTTTTGAACTTGATATACCCGTCGAATATCATCTTTAAGCTTTAAACTATATTCAGAGTCAATGGCGTGTCTTTCTCTGTCTACTAGTTCTAAATCGAATTTGGGTGCGATAAAAAATTGACTGAATCTATCTAATGACTCTTCAAAGTGGTCAGCATCGATACTGTAAAAAAAGTTTGTTTGCTCGGTGCCTGTCCAAGCATTATTTGAACCACCATGTTGATTAATAAACTGATGGTACTCGCCAGAATCCGGAAACTTATCTGTGCCTAAAAACAGCATGTGCTCTAAAAAGTGAGCCATACCAGGACGTGATATCGGATCATCAAAATGACCAACAGAGACTGTCATCGATGCAGCAGCTTGAGTCGCTGCTTTATCCTCAACGAGTAATACCCTTAATGCGTTATCAAGCACAATATGTCGGTATTGGCGATGATCATTTGGGCTGGTGACTATGCTATTTAGTTTGTTTTGTGCTGTGTCTGGTTTTATGGTCAAGATAATGCTCCAGATAAGAAGGCTTGTTATATATTGATCTCGTTGGCGGCTTTTAGCAAATATCTAATGAAAATATCGACTAAAGACTAATTAAATTTACTTCATTGTTACTTTGTAGATGCGATATTTAAGGCTACAATTGGAAAACAAACACAATAATAATGAGTAGCGATAATGAGCAGCAATAGAAGTATGCAGCTATTTTTGATGCGACATGGTGAAGCTGGTTTTGATGCACCATCAGATAGAGAAAGAATGCTATCACAATTAGGGCGCACTCAATCTAACGCCATGGCCAATTGGTTAACTGAAAAAGTCAGCAGTGTAGACTTAGTGATTGTTAGTCCTTACTTACGAGCTCAGCAAACCTGGCAAGAAGTTGCTAAACATCTACCTGAACCAAGTAAATGGTTAGTGTTAGATGATATTACACCATCAGGAAGCCCACAAATTGCTGTCGATGCTATTTTGGCATATGCCGAACATTATCAAGCTAAGAAAGTGTTAGTGATTGCACACATGCCTATTCTTGGCTACATGGTCAGCGAGTTAGTCGCAGGCATGGAACCGCCCATTTTTGCAACGTCAGCCATAGCCTCAATTGAGCGTAATGAGCATGGCGGTCATTTTGATTTGATGCAGACACCCGCTCAAATGAGTGCATAAAGCGAATTGTTAGGTTTTGAATACTGAATTCATAACCCTCGAACTCATAAATACAGAGCTCTTAAAGTAGAGCTCTTAAATTAAGGGAGCGAAATTAAGAGCACTAGTAAATAAACATCACAGCTTATCTTCGATGCGCATGCTCGCCAATATCAATCAAAATTAATAATGCAGCATCCGCTCCCCATTCTTTAGGGGCTTGATGAAACGCTTTAACTTTAGGGTGTTGAGCCAGCCACATCGGTAGTTGTTGTTTTAATATTCCCGAGCCATAACCGTGCATGACACAGCAACACAAAATGTGCTGTTTTACACAAGCCTGTAGTAATGCAGCCAATTCCAACTTAGCTTCTGCTTGGCGCATGCCATGTAAATCCAGTAGCAAATCAGGCTGATAATCTCCGCGGCGCAAACGCTTTAATTCAATTTTCTCTACGCCTTCATTGAGCCAACGCATAGGGCCTTCAACAGGTAATATCGGATGATAATTATCTGAAAAATAGCTATCAGCGTAAACCTGTTGTTCTTTTACTTCGACTTGTTGTTTGGATTTGACCGACTGCTTAAAGTGATGTTTATCTTGATTTAACGGCTTAACACCGCCAAATTGCTCTGAAAACAGTGCAAAGTCAGGATTATTTTCTTTATTCATGGCGCTATTGTATTGAATTCTAGGTCATCTTAATAGACTTCAGTTACAATGGTCAGGAACAATTTTTCAGGAGTTATGTTTTGGATAAAATCTTTGTAGATGAAGCTGTCACCGAATTAAGAACCGTTGGCGATATGTTGCGTTGGGCTGTAAGCCGTTTTAATGATGCGAACATTTATTATGGGCACGGAACTGATAATGCTTGGGACGAAGCTATTTCTTTGGTTTTCCATGCTTTACATCTTCCTGAAGAAATTGGTCAGCAGGTGGTTAACTCCAACTTGACCAGCAGTGAAAAACACAAAATTGTTGAGCTAATTATTCGTCGTGTTCGTGAGCGCTTACCCGTTCCATATTTAACCAACAAAGCACGTTTTGCTGATTTAGAGTTTTACGTTGATGAACGTGTGTTAGTGCCGCGTTCGCCAATCGCTGAAATGATCAACAATGGTTTCAGTCCTTGGTTATATAACAAGCCTGTTACTCGAGTGATGGATTTATGCACCGGTAGTGGCTGTATCGCCATTGCATGCGCTTATGCATTTGAAGATGCTGAAGTTGATGCGTTAGATATTAGTGAAGATGCATTAGAAGTGGCACAAATAAACATCGAATCACTGAATGTATTAGATCGCGTGTTCCCTATTCAATCGGATATTTTCTCCGCAATTGAAAAAGGCCCACATTACGATTTGATCGTATCGAACCCACCATACGTAGATGAAGAAGACATTGGCGATATGCCAGATGAGTATCATCACGAGCCAGCCATTGGCTTAGCATCAGGTCGTGATGGTTTAGATTTAACTAAGCGTATTCTGGCTAATGCTGCTGATTATCTGACACCTGATGGTTTACTTGTTGTTGAAGTCGGTAATTCAATGGTGCATTTGAATGAGCAATTCCCTGATGTGCCATTCACCTGGGTTGAGTTTGAACATGGCGGAGACGGTGTGTTTGTACTTACATATGATCAGCTAGTTGAAAATGAATCACTTTTCGCCATCTATAAAGATAGTGAATAATAACGATTAGAAAAAATAAATTACGTTGAGGTTATCAGATAGCATGTCGGGAAATAGCATAGGTCAAAATTTTGTCGTGACGACGTTCGGCGAGAGTCATGGTGTTGCATTAGGTTGTATTATTGATGGTTGCCCACCAGGTCTTGAACTTACCGTTGAGGATATGCAACACGATTTAGATCGCCGCCGACCTGGTACCTCACGTTATACCACTGCGCGCCGCGAGCCTGATGAGGTGCGTATTTTATCAGGTGTGTTTGAAGATAAAACCACAGGTACTTCCATTGGCTTATTGATTGAAAATACTGATCAGCGCAGTCAAGATTACTCCAATATCAAAGATTTATTCCGTCCGGGTCACGCTGATTACACTTATCAGCAAAAGTACGGTTTACGTGATTATCGTGGCGGTGGACGTTCGTCTGCCCGCGAAACTGCAATGCGTGTTGCTGCTGGCGCTGTAGCGAAAAAATACTTAAAGCAAGTTCATGGTATCGAAATTAACGGTTACATGTCTCAGCTTGGTCCTATTTGCGCAGAATCAGTAGATTTAAATGAAGTTGAACAAAATGCTTTTTTCTTTCCTGATGCGTCTAAATTAGAGCAACTGGATGAGTACATGCGTGATTTGAAAAAATCAGGTGACTCAGTCGGGGCTAAAATTACCGTTGCGGCAACAGGCGTACCTGTTGGACTCGGTGAGCCAGTATTTGACCGTCTTGATGCTGATATTGCTCATGCATTAATGGGTATTAATGCTGTTAAAGGTGTTGAAATCGGTGATGGTTTTGGTGTGGTAACCCAAAAAGGTTCTGAGGGGCGTGATTTAATGTCTCCAGCAGGCTTTGAGTCAAACCATGCTGGTGGCGTGTTAGGTGGTATTTCTTCTGGTCAACCTATCGTTGCTCATATTGCACTTAAGCCAACCTCAAGCATTTCAGTTCCTGGTCAAAGCATGACTGCTCAAGGTACTACGGCTGATGTGGTCACAAAAGGGCGTCATGATCCTTGTGTTGGTATTCGTGCTGTGCCGATTGCAGAAGCAATGCTTGCAATTGTATTAATGGATCACTTACTTCGCCATCGCGCACAAAATCAGGACGTGGTTTCTGAAACTCCCGTTATCGGTATGAAATAAATGCCTAATGCGTCATCAGCTGAGCCTAACGTTCGTTGGCTCAGCGCTTGTTACTTTTTCTTTTTTTCAATTCTTGGCTTAATGGTTCCATACCTTGGTGTGTTTTTTGATAACCGAGGTTTTAATGCCCAAGAGATTGGCTTTCTGATGGCAATCCTTATGGGAACGCGAATTATTGCTCCCAATGTTTGGGCTATGGTTGCCGATAGAACCGGTATGCGTTCTGAGTTAGTTAAATTCGGATCTGCAGCGGCTGCGATTACCTATGTCAGCTTTTTCTTTGATGGCAGCCTCACTTATTTAGCTATCAGTTTGATGGTATACACCTTTTTTTGGAATGCGATTTTGGCTCAGCTTGAGGTCATAACGCTCGAAAGTTTAGGGGATGAGTCCCATCGATATGGTGCAATACGTAGCTGGGGAAGTGTCGGGTATATTTGCTTAGTCATCATTGCAGGTTTTTGTATCAGTGAGTTCGGTGCTGAAATTGTCCCTTCAATTGGGATGGTACTTTTTATCGGCATGTTCTTATGTGCTTTGGCACTTCCCAATAATAGAGCGTCCTTAGCTGACGTAGGCTCAAGACCGCCTTTAACACTGTCTCCTTCTATCATTTGGTTTCTTATATCAGCGATATTACTGCAAATGAGTGTAGGGCCTTTCTATGGCTTTTTTGTTTTATATCTTAAACAAGCAGGTTATACCGAGGGCATAGCAGGTTTATTCGTTGCCTTTGGCGTGGTGGTTGAAATTTTAATGTTCATGCTTGCGCCAAGATTATTGGGTCGGTTTGGGGTTAAATTACTCTTGATAGTCAGTATGGGTTTTACGGTTGTAAGGTGGATCTTATTGGCATATGGCGTAGATAATATTTTGCTATTGTCCATCAGCCAAGCACTTCACGCATTCACTTTTGGTTTAACACATGCAGCGTCAATTCAGTTTATTCATCGTAATTTTGATATTGCGCATCGAAGCAAAGGCCAAGCGCTCTATGCTAGCTTAAGTTTTGGTTTAGGCGGCGCGATTGGAATATGGGTGAGTGGTATGATTTGGGGTGATGGTTCAGGTGCTAGTCAAACTTGGTTATTTGCTTCTTTTTGCGCTGTGTTAGCATTATTAGCTACATTGGCTATTCGTGAGCCAAAACCTTATTTGAAAGTCAAAAGCTAATACATAACATATTGCCCATGAATAAGATTAACTTAACTAGCATTGTTAAAGTTCATTAGAAAAGTGAAAGAGGATTGATTGCAGTGAAGCGTTTTCGATTAGGTTTGATTATTAACCCATTAGCAGGATTAGGTGGCAGTGTAGGCCTCAAAGGTTCTGATAATGTGGCGCAATTGGCAATTGAAAAGGGCGCAGAGCCAAAAGCTAACTTAAGAATGGAACAAGCATTAGCCGTAATTGAGCCGTTTAAAGATCAAATTGATATCATTACCGCATCCGGTGATATGGGCCAAAACCTCGCGCAGAAAATGGGGTTTACAGTTACCTGTGTGCATTCTACTGCGCCAAATGAGACTTTGACGCCAGATAAGCAACCACAACATCATCAACTTACTCACGCTCGAGATACACAACTCACAGTAGAAGCGTTAATGAACGAGTCACTCGATTTATTACTTTTCGCCGGTGGCGACGGTACTGCGCGAGATATTTTTGCCGTAGTTGATGACGCTTTACCTGTACTTGGCGTGCCAGCTGGAGTGAAGATTCACTCAGGCGTATACGCGATAACCCCACACGCTGCTGGTGTGGTAGTTAATATGCTACTTAAAGGCGAGTTAGTGAGCTTGATGACGGCTGATGTGATGGATATCGATGAGCAAGCATTTAGGCAAGGCACAGTTAAAGCGAAACGCTTTGGTGAAATGCTAGTACCTGCCGAGCCACGTTATATTCAAGCTGTTAAAATGGGCGGTAAAGAGGTCGACGAGTTAGTGCTTGCTGATATCGCTGCTGATGTTATTAATCAAATGGAAGATGAGCTTTATATCATAGGCAGTGGCTCAACGGTTGCTGCGTTAATGGAAGAGCTTAATCTAGACAACACATTATTGGGTGTGGATGTTATCCAGAATGAGCAAGTGGTTGCTGCTGATGTCACCGCTAAACAGTTACTTGAATTGACGACTAATAAACCGACGAAGTTAGTCATTACCTTAATTGGCGGTCAGGGGCATATTCTTGGTCGTGGTAATCAGCAACTCTCGCCAGAGCTAATTAAGCAGGTCGGAAAAGACAATATTATTATCTTAGCAACAAAAACTAAGCTAAAAGCACTTGAAGGACGGCCATTAATTGTGGATAGTGGCGACCCTGAATTAGATAGTGCACTTACTGGTTATTATAAAATTACCACTGGATACCACGATTACGTGATGTACCAAGTTGCCAACCCAGATTTATCGGAGAGTTAGACCATGTTAGAGAAGTATGATGCAGCTTTAGAAGGTTGGATTGAACACACTGTTGCCAATGGTAATGATGACGCGCTATTTGCCAGCGGTTACTTACAGGGTCATATTGCAGTGGTTTTTTCTCAGCTTGAACAAGAACAACTTAGCGGTATTGATGCCCTAGATGACAAAATGGTCGATTGTTTAGCATTGGCAGATGATGAGTTAGAAGCTGCCGACTTTGCTTTAGTGCAAACGGCTTGGCAACAATTACGTCAAATCATCAGCGATATAAAATAAGTATTAGTAAGCGAATTGGCATGACAGAACAAAAGAATATATCAACAGCTTCAATCGGGCTGGTTAATCCTAAAACACCTGTAAATGTGGGTGGGATTATGCGCGCAGCAGGTTGTTATCAAGCGAATGCGGTATTTTATACGGGTAATCGTTATGAATTGGCGGCTCGCTCAGGTGAAGCACAATATGATGTTGATACTAAAAATGCAGCCAAAACGATCCCGTTAACACGGGTGGAATCGTTGCTAGAACAAGCACCCAAAAACGCTAAAATAATCTGTGTTGATTTAGTGGTTGGCGCAACACCGTTGCCGTTATTTGAACATCCTGCAGATGCTTTTTATATCTTTGGCCCTGAAGATGGCACCATTCCGCAGCAAATTATTGATGCTGCAGATGAGGTGGTTTATGTGCCAACGGTGGGATGTATGAATTTAGCGGCCTCAGTCAATGTATTGTTATATGATCGACTGGCTAAAAGTGCACAAATCGCAGCGGATGATGAACTGATCCGCGAAAGTCGAGATAATAATAATCGCACTAAAGTCAAAACGTGGAAGAAATAGCACTAATTTGAGCTAACTAGGCGCTTAGTCTACATGCTGTTTAATAAACTAAGCGCTCGCTAATGAATTAAGCACGCTCTAATGAATAAGCTGCTTAATATAATGGTCAAGTTCTACTTGGCCATTTTTTTGTGCTAATTCAGCCTGAAAACAATCTAGAATAGCGGTTTCATGGGCTGCAATTAAATCAAAAATCTTATTATGCTCAGTGCAATCTGTTGCCCATTGACGATACTCTTCTTCGTAAGGGATTACCCAATTAACCAAAGTTTGCAGTAATTCTGTCCATGACAAATCAAGCCATTTTTGTGCGTCATCATGGCCTTTTTGTGTCATGGTTTCGACAGGAAAGCTGAATCGCTCCGTCTGCTTGAGTAAGTGAGATAACAGTAACTCAGCAGTGAGAGTTTCTACTTCAACCAGTTTCTTCCAGAGTTCTATTCGCCGTTCATCTTCTTCAACATTTTGCAGTAAACTAAAAAAGGCAATGCCGTATAGCTCGCCTAAATAAGCTTGATGTATCTTTTCATTTTTCGTGCTCATCTGTCATTCCTTTGGAATAATCGCCATCGATTAGATTAGCGATTTGCCTTTAAGCAATTTTCTTAACCACATTCTATTTGGATTGAGCATGGCAAACATATCGTAACTGATGGGTGGCGTTTGCTTGCAAATAATAGATGCTAATGCTTCTGCAGCTAATGGCCCAGAACTTAACCCTCTTGAGCCTAAACCGCCTAATACATATAAGCCTTGATGTGATGGTGCAGGTTGATGCCGCCAAAATTTTCGGCTTGTAACGGTAAGCTGATGGTCTTTTAATGGTTCAGTATTGTAGCGCTTGAAGATCGCATCTATATCCGGAGCTAAACCCATCATAGGGCAATGGTCGCGGGTGACCATTCGCACGCCGACTCTTGCATTTTCATCTGAAACATCTATGTCATTAACCCATGTTCTGTCTGGAAAGCTATGATGCATTTTTTGGGCATTTTCTAACTGTTCATCAGGGCAGTAATCAAGGTTTTCAGGTGACTTGACGTAACTTGCCCCTACACAATGATGTTGATTATTTTCAGGGGTGAGATAACCATGAGCGCAAATCACCGTTTTTAATTCGGCCAGTTTACCTTTTGACGGGATATGACTCACTTGGCCGCGAAACCCAGTGACTTGAAGTGCACGGGTTTGTGTAAACTCCGTTAGCTGTGCCCCAGATGCTGCAACAACTTCGGGATGTTCATAATGTTGCTTACTTACTTCATTATGCTCAGTCGAGGTTAATCGCCAATTCGTTCCTGATTTAGTTAATGCTGAAATCTCACAATTCAGCTTTACCATCACCTCATTACCTTTACTGCCGGCTATCTGCTGTGCTTGCTTAATTGCCGCATTTGCAAATTCATGGGGACAAATCCAACCTGCTAATGGGTAATAAAATGCTGGCTTGTCGATTTGAATCTTGGCAATGTTATTGGCTTGAAGTGGGCTAACGGCAAATGCAATTTCACTTGGCCAATCTTGACCATCAATTATTTTATTTAATCTCGCGTCGCTTCTTTCATCAAAGCCTGTTTGCAATACGCCACAAAATTGATGGTCGATTTGATGCCCGGCAGCGGTGAGTTCTTGCAAGCGGCGACGACTATACAAAAAGGCCTGTTGGAAGTACTGGCTCATTAAGCTGTTATCTGGGGTTAACAGCGGGTAAATCGCCCCTTGTTTGTTACCTGAAGCGCCATCAGCCAGTATTTTGTCTTTACAGTAAATTGTGACACTTTTTCCTTTCTCTGCCAGAGACAAAGCAAGGTGAGCTGCTGCAATGCCACCGCCTATAATCGCAATTGAGTCATCAACATTGTTTGTATCTGAGCTTGCGGTTACAGCACTTGTAGCTAAAGCACTTGCAGTTAAATCGTTTGTGACAAAAGCACTTGAAGGCAGTGAATAGGCATATTCACTTTGCAAAGACTGACGTAATGCTCTGCGCTCACATAAAGGGATCTCTTGCAGCATTCTGGTCTGTTCATTTGCCTTAATAGCTTCTGGGCTAGAAACAAGATTAAAGCCTGTGAGCTGTGTAAGTTGTGATAATTTCTTGGAGTTTGCATCAGTATCAAAAGCGTAAATATTGGCATTATCTAGGCTTATTCGACCCATTTGCCAGAAAAGTTTTTCTGTTAGGTGTTGATCAAAATAGGCCGCTTCAGTCGTATGAGGTAAGCAATGCCAATGGCTTATTTGACCTTGCTGACTGAATGGCAAGCTCTGAGCGTTGCGGGCATAATCACCAAAGTATAAGTCGATGATAAATTGACCGCGATTGAAACTGAGTCGCTGACAACCATCGATATTAGCAATACATGCATTTTGCAGCTGCTGTGCATAGTGATGAAAGCAATGTGATGATTGATTGATTTCACTATCAGCAAGCGTCATTAACTGAACTAGCTCAAATGCATTTAAGCCATAATGTTCAAAAACATTTAAGTGTATTGTTTGATTAAATTGTTCAGATAATTGCCAAAGTAGCATGACCTCCATACCAACTCCGAGCCCAATTTGCCCAATACACAGGGTTTTGCTCGAGATTGGCTTATGAGACAAGACACTTTCATAATAATGCCTTATGCTTGCTGCATAATCAGGGTTTTGACAGTAACTACTTGGAAAATTGGCCGATATTGATGCACAATCTCGGGTAACTATAGGGAAGTCAGTGGTTAATTGGGTCAAAGCGCATACTCAAATTGGTTTTATTGAGATTATTTTACCTATGTTTACTGAAAGCTGACCACTTTATTCGTCTAAAGCGGATATCATTGCGGCAGCAAAATTAGGTACTGACACGTACAAAATGGATAGCAAAAAATGAAAAGAGTCGTAATAACAGGTTTAGGTGTTGTTTCAAGCATCGGTAATAACAAGCAAGAAGTGACAGATTCACTAAAAGCTGGACGCAGTGGTATTACCCATTCTGACCAATTCGAAGAAATGAAATTACGCAGTCATGTGTGGGGCGATATTAAATTAAACCCAGCAGATCACATTGACCGTAAAGCGTTACGTTTTATGGGTGATGCAGCAGCATACGCATACATTGCGATGCAAGAAGCAATCAGTGATGCAAATTTAACAGAAGAGCAATATTCTCATCATCGTGTGGGTTTAGTTGTCGGCACGGGTGGTGCTTCTTCTAAAAACCAAGTTCAAGCGGCAGATACGTTACGCGAAAAAAGCGTTAAACGTGTAGGTCCATACATTGTACCGCGCATTATGGCGAGTACGGCGAGTGCATGTTTAGCAACGCCATTTAAAATTAAAGGCATGAACTACTCAATCAGTTCAGCTTGTGCGACATCAGCTCACTGTATCGGCCATGCGGCAGAACTTATCCAAATGGGTAAGCAAGATATGGTATTTGCTGGTGGTGCTGAAGAATTAGATTGGACCCTGACTATGGGGTTTGATGCAATGGGCGCGTTATCAACTAAGTACAATGACACACCAGAAAAAGCATCGCGTACATACGATGCAGACCGTGATGGATTTGTTATCTCTGGCGGCGGCGGAATCGTTGTTGTTGAAGAGTTAGAACACGCATTAGCCCGTGGCGCTAAAATCTATGCCGAAATTATTGGTTACGGTGCATCTTCTGATGGTTACGATATGGTAGCTCCATCTGGTGAAGGCGCTGTGCGTTGTATGCAAATGGCTTTAGCTGATGTTGATACGCCAATTGATTATATCAATACTCACGGTACATCAACTCCAGTAGGTGATGTACGTGAGCTTGAAGCATTGCATGAAGTTTTCCCTGAAAACATGCCGCCAGTGGCTTCAACTAAATCAATGACAGGTCATGCTTTAGGCGCTGCAGGTGTTCATGAAGCGATTTATAGCTTAATGATGATGGAAAACAGCTTTATCGCCCCAAGTATCAATATTGATACGCCGGATGAGAAAGCGGCTGGCATTCCATTAGTCACAGAATATCGTGATGCTGAACTAACGACTGTTATGAGCAATAGCTTTGGTTTTGGTGGCACAAACGCCACGTTAGTGATGCGCAAATATAAATAGTCTTATTATTTGAGCTCATGCCAAATTAGATTTGAAGCCTTTAACGGAAACGTTAAAGGCTTTTTGTTTTTAGGCCAGTAGAAATGAAGAAAATGTTGCTCAATTCATAAGCTTTTATAAACAAAACACATTATTTCGTTTTTGTAGGTAACGAATGCCATTAATAACTTGATAGAATAAGCCCATTAAGTCGTTTTATGATGGTAAATCCCAAATATGAAGATTGTTGCTGATGAGAATATGCCCTATGTCGAAGCGTTATTTGGCGAATTAGGCGAAATAACCCGTGTTAATGGTCGTCAGTTAACGCCTGAACAATTGGTTGATGTTGACGTTTTATTGGTACGTTCTGTCACTAAAGTGAACCAGCAACTGTTAGCACAAGCTAATCAGCTTAAATTTGTCGGTAGTGCCACTATAGGTACTGATCATATCGACTTGGATTATTTACAGCAGCAAAATATTCCTTTTACCAATGCGCCTGGTTGTAACGCAACCGCAGTGGGTGAATTTGCTTTTATTGCAATGCTTGAGTTAGCTAAACGATTTAAGCAGCCATTACAAAACAAAGTGGTTGGCATTGTTGGTGCTGGCAATACTGGCTCCGCTCTTGAACATTGTTTAAAAGCATACGGCATTGAGGTTTTACTCTGCGATCCTGTATTAGCGCGAGAGCAGACGCAAACTGGCAACAGCAATACCCGTGAATTTGTATCCCTTGATACGATCATCGAGCAGGCCGATATCATCAGTCTTCATGTGCCAATTACACGAGTTGGTGAAGATAAAACATGGTATATGTTCGATGAAACACGCCTTAACCAATTAAAGCCCAATACTTGGCTGTTAAATTGCTGCCGTGGTGAAGTTATCGATAACCGCGCTTTGATAAAAGTGAAGCAACAAAGAGCTGATTTAAAACTGGTCCTAGACGTATGGGAGGGCGAGCCAAACCCTATGCCTGAACTCGTGCCCTTAGTTGAATTTGCCACACCACATATTGCCGGCTACAGCCTTGAAGGCAAAGCGCGAGGCACGCATATGTTGTTTCAAAAACTGTGCGAGATTATGAATATTGATGTTGATAAAAGCGTCAGTAACTTGTTACCTGCTTTTAGTATTAGCAAGCTTGATATCAATGATGCGTTATCAGAAACACAGCTGCTTAATATTGCCAGATTGGTCTATAACCTCAATGATGATGACTATTTGTTTAGAAATAGCTTCCTTAATAACCATGGGTTTGACCATATGAGAAAAAATCACACTCATAGACGTGAATTTAGTGCATTGTCGCTAGTCAACACGGGGCAATCTGAGGTAAATTGGATGCTTAAATTAGGTTTTTCAGGAGTCGAGCGTTAATTATGTCACAGGAATTTAATGTTGTTGTTTTAGGTGCGTCGGGTGCAGTGGGTCAAACTATGATTGAGATCCTCGAAGAACGAAAATTCCCAGTCGCGAACTTATACCCATTAGCAAGCAGCCGAAGTGCTGGCGATACCGTTAGCTTTAATGGAAAACAAGTAGAAATTCTTGATGTGGACACGTTCGATTGGAGCAAAGCACAAATTGGCTTTTTCTCTGCTGGTGGTGATGTCTCAGCTAAATGGGCACCAATTGCGGCAGAGCATGGCTGTGTTGTGATTGATAACACATCGCACTTCCGCTACGACATCGATGTACCACTTGTTGTGCCTGAAGTGAACCCACAAGCAATTGCTGACTTCCGTAACCGTAACATTATTGCTAACCCTAACTGTTCGACGATTCAAATGTTAGTGGCGCTAAAACCTATTTATGATGCATTCGGTATTTCACGTATTAACGTTGCAACATACCAATCTGTATCAGGTTCTGGTAAGCAAGCGATTGATGAGTTAGCAGGTCAAACATCTAAGTTACTACAAGGTCTACCTGCGGAAAATAAGGTATATCCTAAGCAAATCGCATTTAACGTATTACCGCAAATCGATGTGTTTATGGAAAACGGCTACACCAAAGAAGAAATGAAAATGGTGTGGGAAACACAGAAGATTTTTGGCGATCACGATATTGTGGTTAACCCAACGGCAGTGCGTGTTCCTGTGTTCTACGGACATTCTGAAGCTGTGCATTTAGAAACTCGCCAACCTGTTGAAGCAGAAGAAGTTAAAGCTGTTTTACGTGATGCTGAAGGTATTGTTTTATTTGAAAATGATGAAGACTACCCAACAGTAGTGACAGACTCAGCAGGTACCGATCCAGTATTCGTTGGCCGAGTGAGAAAAGATATTTCTCACGATTATGGTATAAATTTATGGGTTACGGCCGATAACATCCGTAAAGGTGCTGCATTAAACAGTGTTCAAATAGCTGAAGTTCTTGTTAGAGATTATTACTAATCTACTATGAATAGAGTTATTTAGACTAAAAAGCCTGCAGCCTGCAGGCTTTTTTCGTTTTACCGCTGTCAGCAGTAGCAGGGTGACTAAATCTGGTTTATAGTCTTAATTAATAAAAATAAATGACCTAAAGCCCGTTGTCATGAAGACAACTCGATTGCGCTCAAAGGGAAAGATTGATGATTTTTCGTACCTCTTATTTTGTTGGCATTATGGCCTGTGCACTGGCCGTTGTTTCTGCTTCTCATATTATCGAGCCTGCTCATGCAGAAACGCTCAGAATTACTGGCCCTAATGGTGAAGTAAGTTCAGCGCCAACCCGTCAATATGGTCCAACAACATCTTCAGATACTTTTTGGAGCATTGCTCAAAAAGTCAGACCTAATCAAGATATCTCTGTTTACCAAGTGATGGCAGCATTGTTTGATGCGAACCCTCACGCTTTTAGTAGTAATAATTACAATTCATTAGAACGCGGTATGACGCTATTAGTGCCATCTGCAGATGTCATGGCGCAAATAAGCCGTGCTGACGCTAAAACTCGGGCTGAAAATAATGATAAGCGCTTGCCTAATGCCAACCCGAGAACCACAACAGCAGCAACAATTCCTGCCACGAACAATCAAGCAGCGACAAACATCGCACCTTCAGCGCAAAAGCCGTTACAAATCGTGGCACAAACTCAGCAACCAACTGCAGAAGAGCTTGCTAAACAAGCTGCTGAAGAAGTTCAGCCTCAAATTGATGAGCTAACGGTCAAGCTTGAAGATGAGCAAACTAAAGTGCTGTCACTGACCGATGAGTTAGCACGCTCAGAAGATATGTTGATGGTTAAAGATGCTGACAACACGGCACTAAAAGCAAAAATTCAAGAACTCACTTTGCAGCTATCTGCAATGCAAGAAGACTTTCAGCTACTGACTGAAAAACATCAAGCGTTAGAAGCATCACACCAGCAACTTATTGAGCAAAACAATAAACCTGAAGTACTAGAAGAGCCGACTGACTTTTGGCGTTCGATTTCTGACAACATGATTTTATTGGCAGTTTTAGCTGCGTTGCCTCTTATCGTTATTTTCTTAATTATATTTTGGTTAATGCGCCGTAAGAGTAAAGCGGCAACTGAACCAGAAAACGTTACAGCTCCTGTTGCTGAACAGGCTGTCACAGAGGTTCAGCCAGAAGTTGATGACATTGAAAACTTGGCTATCCATTTGGATGATGACGAGGCCGGTGCTGACAATATTGGTGATTTACTGGATTTAGACAGTGCAGCAACAGAAGAGTTAAGTCTTGATGACTCATCCGATGCTGATATGTATATCACTGAAGATGCAGAAACAACTGAGGAAGAAGCTGAAGGGACATCACTTGATGACCTTTGGGCTGAAGCCATGGAAGAGCAAGAGGAAGACCTACAGCCGCTTGAAGCGGATGAAGATGACCTTGATAGCCTACTTGAGGGACTTGATACCCCAGCAGAAGAAGCCGTATCTGAAAGTGTTGCCGATGAAGACGATTTAGACAGTTTATTGGCTGGGCTAGATGAGCCAGAAACTCGTTCAGATGAAGCGATTTCTGAAACAGAAGAGGCTATCGATCCACAAGATGATATTGACAGTCTTTTAGCTGGATTTGATGTGCCAGAAGGCGATGTAGCTTCTGAGCCAGATGCAGAAAAAGCAGCGGATACAGATCCACAAGATGATATTGACAGTCT
>NZ_MCUF01000073.1:0-7281 GCF_002873615.1 Shewanella sp. 10N.286.51.B7 | reverse complement strand
CATTCACCTCAGGTAAGAACTTTATATTGTCGGGCTTTTCCATATTTTCAGCCTCCCAAGTATCAAGCTTTGCTTGCATGTTAATCCAAACAGCAACGCCCGTTCCCGTAGACTCGGCTAACCTTCTAGCCATAGCATGAGAACACTTGGCTTTCCCATTAACAAACTCACTCAAAGCCTTTCTGGTAATACCCAAATATTCTGCAGCTGAAGTTATCGATAACCCCCTCTCATCCAAAACAGCAAATTTAAAAAATTCACCTGGATGCGTAGGTTTTCTTGTCTGCTTCATTTCTTCTCCAAATTCCCTCCAATTAAGAGGGAGAAATACCACTACAACCTTAATTATAGTGGTCTTTAAAAGCTAACGAGATTTTATCTTCTTTCCGTGGTAATCAAGATAATCGAGAAAAATCGCTCCATCATCTACTATCTGGAAAGTTATCCTCCAATTCCCGTTAACTTCAATACTATACACACCAGACCCAGACCCCTTTTTTTCAGAAAACTTTCTCTGAAAGATAGCTTTTAAGTCTTTTGGGTGGTGTGAACCATCAATAAAATCCAATATTTTTCCAATTGCATTTGTATGGTTAGAATTTAATCCTGACTCATCACCATTTTCGTAAAATTTCTTGAGCCCTTTATGTGAAAAACTTTTGATTGCCAATGCCAATACCTCCGAATGTAAGCTGTAATATTATTAAATAAATTCATAGTTTTATCCTTTTATTTGATTTCATTGTTACCAAATAACACTATCCAAACTATTGAATATATTTACTCTCTTCGGAGTGCTTCTCATAGGGTAGTCATTTGCAACAAAACAATAGTAACCTGTAACGTTACAGGTGTCAACCCTAAAACTGCGCGCAATTGGCAGTTATGTTAAATAGCCTACTTTACCCATCTAAACTCTCAGTTCAGAGTAAATAAACGACCAAACCTACAATTAACCAATATAAACCCGCCGAATGACCGTTAAAACCATTGAAAGTTTAATACGAAAAAACACATTCCACAGTATAAAAAAAGAACGGTAACAGCAGAGGGGGAATAGCGGTTTAAAGTCGAGTTTTCTGCACTTTTGTTTTCAGTGAAAACAAAAAAATCATAAAACTAAACCACTCTAGATAAAAATTTATAAGGTTTTTTCCAACTTAAAACGATAAAAAGACTTAATTTACTTTAAGCCTTTTAAGATACTCAAACCAGATAATTAATACTGAGTGGGCACAAACCCCTAATAGGAAGTTTGTTTATCAAAAACTGAGGGAGGGGGTATAAAGTTAATCCTATTTTTACATTACTTCTATAGGTTCCTGCGGGGGTGGGATAATAATAATATTATCATCCTTACTGTGACTGTTTGATTTCGAAACGGTGCAAGTCACTTTTATTGAGATTGCAGAACTACTTTCCCTTGCGCTAGCATTCATATATATCTCACCTGATGCTTTAGTACTATAATTAAAAAAAGATTGTGTCATTTTATAGCGTAAGTTTCGAACCTCTAAAATCCTTCTAGAAGGATAAGTATCACCACCTGTAGCAACTAACCAAAAGTCATCAGGCTTTTCAAACGCATCGATCTCAAACAATAAATCAACACCTTCTCCATAATCAAAAGGATACTGTTCATACTTTACCGCAGAAGTGGAGACCATTGAAAAGTCTTTATGCCTTTCTGGTACAGTGCACTTCCCAGGTGTTTCAACCGGTTCTCTATCACAGGAATCCTTAATATTATGTCGATTACTGTCTTTCAAATAATGCTTAGCATAATTACTCCCTTTGTTAACAAGGTCGTTATTGATATTCCCACCAACAGTTCCTAAAAGAGCGGCAGGAGAAGAGCTTCCTGCTACTTTAGCTGCAGCCCCGATAACAAATGAGTACTGATCATTATTATCTTTATATTTATCAGCCACTAAAAAAGCTGTGGTAGCTAAAGCTGATTTACTAGCATACTTCTGATCAGCCCCACCTTGAAAGAACATGTCAATACCTTTTTGAATGGCTGGATTATCTGAATAATAACTTCCTTTTTGGGATTCTATTATTGCAAGAGAACCATTAAGTGGTGCAACCTGATTAATGTTTGCAGGAGGTAAACTGTTCACGGGGCAATTTCCAGCATTACTTCCTTTTGCCCCATAAAAAAGGGAGCTATCAACTCCCGATACTACACCTTCACTATTTAGATATTTAGGTATATCCACCTCACCTATTCCTGATGAATATTGAGGGGACAGTTGCTCTTCTTTGTTGGGGACGTATTTAACAGGTTCATCTGTAGTTACACCAACTGTTAAAGCAAGTGAGCCTTTATCAGTAAGTTCATACCCAAAAACAATCGTCCGTTCCTCTGTTGATGGGGCGACACTGAATAGAGGATATAAAGTTGCATCTTGTCTCGCACCAAACGAGTCTGACAAATTAAAAACTTCACGACTTACATTTTTCATTGCTAGTGATATGTTAGGTTTACCTTTACTAAGAAGGTTATAAGGCCCTTTTACTACAGAAATTTTATCATTATTGGTTACCGATGTACGTACAACCAATAACCCTACGTCATCAGAATGCCCAGAAACTTGAAAACATTTCTTAAAAGACTCACCTTTGGGTATATGAAACTTTTTGTATTTAGGAATGTCGAATTCAGCTTCAAGTTTAATTAAGCTACTGGGATAACACTCATTAAAAATGTCGGGTGCAGGCTGTGGAGGTGATGTTGCACCAGCCTCAAAACCTATTAATAAAAGTCCTAACCCTACAATTTTTTTTATCATAAAAACTCCATTTTATTATTTACTCACGATAAATCTAATACCGCCCTCCATCAGTGGGGCGAGAGTAACATATGAGAGGGAGAATTAAACAATTCATTAACAACTTAGGTGTCACCCTCTACCAAGAGGTTAAATATTCGCCAATCAGCATGTTAATTAGGCCATCAGCCACTTGAAAAGGGTTACGTACTCAAGATGTATTCTCAGTGTATTTTTTGGCTCAATTGCTCCTTAATTTCAAGGACTCGATTTGACCAAGATTTCACTTCTGGAGAGTCAGCAGGCATATCCATAAGCTCATTAAGCTCTAACATTAAGCTCTCCAGTTCTGCCATTAATTCAGCTTTAGATTTCATTTTTAGGCGCTTCTGTTTTAAAGGTTATCTGCTGACTTTTATCTTGCAAAGAGCGTAAGTAAACGGGTTTAGATTCTACTGCGGAATAGTTTTTATCAATCATGTCGGTCGCATCTAAATGTGTAATCAGCGCCTTAACCGCCCCCCTATATTTCTCTGGAACACGCATAACCACGGTGTTTTCGTATT
Source organism: Shewanella sp. 10N.286.51.B7 (assembly GCF_002873615.1). Taxonomy (NCBI): domain Bacteria; kingdom Pseudomonadati; phylum Pseudomonadota; class Gammaproteobacteria; order Alteromonadales; family Shewanellaceae; genus Shewanella; species Shewanella sp. 10N.286.51.B7. The sequence continues at coordinate 3,941 of NZ_MCUF01000073.1, read as the reverse complement.
TTGTTTTTCTTCCTGCACCAGGGCGAGCACCACCATGTTGTTTCTTTTCCATAATTCCACCTTGAATAAGTTACAAATTCAAAGGTAAATTGATAATGTTACAAATTCAAGATATATTTTGATTATAAGTTGTCACATCAAGGGGGCTAAATGAATTACCCACTGCTCATAAGTCTTATTGCTATATCGGTTTTTCTTATCGTCTATGGGCGCTTTGTTTACAAGACTAGAAAGGAATATCTTGAAGCAAAAAAGGAAGATTAAACCCCAATATAAACGGACACAACGCCAATTCTTTCATGGCCTAATGCTCTAGAGATTTCTAGCCTGATTTCATTGTCTCTTTGTCGCTCCAAATCTGTCATTTCAGTGCGTTTTACCCCGCCATCGGCAGGGCATTTATGGCCTGATAATTCTTGATAAAGATCCCTAGCAAAACGATGCCTCAAGCCGTGGTTCCTATCTAACTTAGCTCTACCGCATTCGTGCTTATAAATCTCCAGCTGCTGCTTTAAATTACGATTAACAGGGATGAGATAACCGTCACCAACAGTGGCAGTAATACGATTTAATAAAGCGGTTTGATGTTGGTTAGTGATCGGGATAGTTCGTGGCCTACCGCCTTTGCATGTTGAACCTTTTAGCGTGATCGAATCGCCATTCCACCCCGTCTTAGGATGAAATAAAATAGCCTCTGTTTTTCTCAAACCAAACGCTCTTTGCAGTTCCAACGCCATTGATGTCGCTGGATCTTTAATGCTTGTCAATTTAACCAGGTCTAACTCTCTGGCCTTGGCGTTCGCAGCGCCCACCAAATCTCGCTTTGCAATTCCGTAAGCTTCATTTCCCTTATTTATTGCGTCTTTTTTACCTATTTTTTCAGCCCACCAACGCAATGCACTCATACGATTTTTAATCGTGCCAGTAGCGATATTTTCGCTGTGCCATTGCTTAACCAAGTGCTCAACATGCTTTGGCTTGAGGGATTTGACGCTCATATTGCGAAATCCACCGACTTTTAGCTGGTCAGCACACAAGCGTAAAATGTCAGTGCGGTTTTTTTGGGTTGCAAAGCCTTCCTGCTTAGCTCTCATCGCTGACTGATGCTGCTGCTTACAAAGCCTTGTCAGCTCCCACTTTAAATTATGTTTACCCTTCGCCATAAGCCCTACTCATTCATTGTTTAAAACTTTTACCTTCAATAAATTCAACTTCAGTCGGTTAGTTTTCTAAGCCATTTCATACCCGAAATGTGAATATGAAAGCCGCTTTTAGCGGTAAGCTTTGTTGAATTAATAGCCTAAATTAAGCCGTTTGCAGTCAGCTCTTTTGAACTTTAAAAATCCTGCAAGGTGATGTTGGGATTTCCTATTTGCCAATCGGTTGAAGGTTAAGTGTGCTCCTGATTTAGTGTTGAAATTGCGTGCTTACACCCAATTTGATTTGGAGCTTTAAAGTTGGTTTCAGTGAAAACCAATCTGATATTTCCATATTTTAATATTTTGATATAAGCATCGAGGGATGCGAGATTTGAACCTCAATTCTCTATCTGTTTTTTGTCGATGACAAACGGAAAGTTGCTATTAGCAACTTTTGAGAATGTTGCTGTGATTGCAGTTTGGAGAAGTGAAGCCAAGGAGCACTGTAGGTTTGCCGTATCTGTCACTTGCCGTTCCTCCAAGTGACAGATACTAGGGCTATCAAACTTGAAACTGTTACTTTTTTCAAATTTGATATTCAAGCAGAGAAATTAGCCACTTCTCATGGACTGATAGACTTCGCTAATCGGCCCATGCTCAGAGGCGCCAGGAAGCGTTTTAGCTCTTTTGTTGATTCAAACCCCACAAGTCCACGCTTTTTAGCTAAAAACGTCTTAAACCTTGAATTAGACCCCTTAGATTTGATATTCCTGCCAGACAGTTGCGAAGCAACATGCTTTTAAATCAAGTTCCAACTTCAAATACCGGTTAACGGCCGTAGGCAAAGCGAACCTTTCGGTTTTCGCTTGTTTTCGGCCTTGGCGTTAGCCAAGAAATGCCGATTCATTTTTTCTTTGATGTGGATTTATCCACAATGCTTTTACCTTTTAAAAAGATCGTTTTTAGATCGTTTTTAAAAACGTTTTTAGGGAAAGTGGTGATCGCTACAGGCCAGTTGCGCCAAGGCTTACAGAGGAGTAAAAAATCGCAAATGTACCCTTTTGATGGTGAAATGTACCCTTTTGATGGTGAGGTGTACCTTTTTGATGGTTTAAGTGTACCTTTTTGATGGTCTAATCCACAGCTTACAATCTAAATGTACCAGCAACCGATGAGGTTTGACTTACTAAGTGTACCCATGATAAAAAAGGTACAAATTCTAATTGTACTTAGTTGATGGTTATGGAAGTTGCTGAAAATAAAGAATACAAGATGACAGACCTGCAAATATCGATTAGTCACGCAATAACTCGTGCAGCTCACGGACTGACGCTAGTTGAAAAACGTATTGTAGCCCTATTTATTGCAAAGTTTGATAATAGTAAACACAGAAAGGCATTAGGGCGTGTAATCCCAGTCCAAGACGCCACAATCAGAATTACAGCAGCAGAATACTCAGAAACTTTCGACATCCCGATGAACATTGCTTATAGAGATTTATTGAAAGGTACAGACAAATTCTTTGACCGTTATTGGCGTGTAATACAAGACACTCCAAAAGGGAAAAAAGAATTTAAATACAACTGGCTTGAAGGGGTAGTTTACCACCACGGAGAAGGGTGGGTTGAAGCAACGTTCGGGCAAAAGACAATCCCACACTTAGTGTTCAGCCTTAAGGACCAATACACAAAATACAAACTTAAATCTACAGTAGCCCTTACCAGTGGTTACTCATGGCGCTTATGGGAACTAATGGCGCAGTTTGCTAATACCAAAAAACCAGCCAATGAAGAGCGCTTGATTCGCATTTCATTAAAAGACTTCCGCCATGCTATGGATACGCCCAAAAGCTACAAATACTCTCAAATTAGGCAAAAAGTTATTGAACCTGCGATTGAACAAATCCTCACACAGAATGAAATTGACGTAACCTGGAGAGCTATTAAAAAAGGACGCTCTGTAGATAGCCTTGAGTTTAAATTTAAACCATGTGATCAATTGAATTTATTTTAACACTACCATCCTATAAAACCTTAAAGAATAGTTGGGCTAGCTGCTAACCCAAAAGTAATGCTGTACAATAACTGCAACACAAGCAACACCTCATCTCTTGATGAATAGATAAAAGGTGCAACATGGCTAAAGTCAATCTGTCACAAGCAGCTAAACTAGTAGGTAAAAACAGAACTACGATATGGCGGCACATTAGCACAGGTAAGCTTTCCATCGAAAGAGATAGGGATGGGCTCCCCTTGGTTGAAACCTCTGAATTAATCAGGGTTTACGGAGAACTGCAACCAGTTGCAACACCTAAAAACGAAAAAAAACAACACAAAGCAACACCCTCATATGAAGATTTGTTAAGTGCGATAGATATGCTAATAAAAGAGCAGTCTGAAATGAGAAAGGAAATAACAAGCCTCACTAACAGACTCGTATACAAACATGAGTCCCCTAGTGAGAATAGACCAGAGAATGATCCCCTGTGGCCTAAAAACGCCACATGCATCGCTGATATAGTTCTACGAAATGAAATTAAAAACAAATACAATAAGGGCGGATAAACCATTGCTTATCCGCCCCTTATTACTTACCTAATTTTTTTAAAGCACGCTCTAGATTATCTAGCTCTCTCTGTACCTTACGTCCATCATCTCCGGTAAATTCTATTTCAGCCTTACAATTACCGCAGTTGATTTTTTTTCCTGGAACCATTTCATTCACGTTTAACTTAATGCTTCTATTACAGCCGGGGCAATCTATATCAATCGGTATATTCATAAGGCCTCATAATTTAGGCGA
>NZ_MCUF01000072.1:0-11561 GCF_002873615.1 Shewanella sp. 10N.286.51.B7 | reverse complement strand
GTGTTATTTATGTCTATTTAAAGTAAGGAATACACTAAAAAGTATTAGTTATTCGGAAGAGACAATATTTTTATAATTCAAGGATTGAATTTAATTGAACCAGCTAAAAGAATTATTCATTAATGATTTAATATTACCTATTGCTGAAGATTCAGCAACGGGTATTGATCCCCGTGAAGATATCAGCCCGACGTCGACTTATTACTTACTAAAAGATGTAAGGAATAATGCACGTGCAAAAGAGCGAAAAGCTCTGATTGATGAAGAAGACCTCTTATCTGTCGCAGTAGACTGGCGTCCTATTTTTGAACAAGTTCCTGGCGTACTCAAAGACCAAACCAAAGACATTGAATATATTGCTTGGTTTATTGAAGCAGCTTGTCGGTTACATGGCTTTAAAGGACTGAGTTTTGGTTTTACACTTGCAGCTGAATTGATTGAAACCTATTGGGAAAACCTATACCCCACACCTGAACCTAATGATTTATCCGAAAGGATAGCTGCACTTATTGGCCTAAACGGCATTGAAAGTGAAGGTTCACTCATTCAGCCCATTAAAACAATCCCGATCACTGAAGGCGGCTATGCCTTTTCCACTTGGCAATATGAACAAGCTTTAGAAGTGGATCGTTTAGATAAAGATAAGCAGGAAAAGCGTTTTGACTCAGGTGCCGTATCACTTGAAGAAGTTGAACTGAGCATTAAAGAAACGCCAGATAGTTTCTATATAGATTTGAATCAAGACATTGATGATGCCATTGCTGCATTTTTACGTTTGTCCGAAGCCATGGACAGCGCAATGTCAGGCCAACCACAACCTACTAGCTATATCCGTAAAGCGTTAGAGGCATGCGCTTTACAGATCCGCACTATTTCAGCACCCATTATCGAGAAAGTTAATGTCAGCGAAGATGTTGACCCAAGCGAAGCGAGTGAAAGTGACAGTGTTGTGAGTGATGCTGGGCAAAACGGAATGAGCCAACAGCTTAATTCACGTGCGCAAGCGATAAATAACCTAGAAATGATAGCGACCTTTTTTAAAAAAACCGAACCTCACTCTCCAATGTCCTATGCCATTGAACAAGTGGTTCGTTGGAGTGATTTAAGTTTACCTGAGTTGCTACAAGAACTAATCCAAGACGGAGAAGCGAGGAATGGCTTCTTCAAACTATCTGGAATTAAAGCAGAAGATAATCCCTAGTTGATTACTCACAATATTATTGAAAGGAGTTCAAATGAGTGTACATGATCGATTAAAACGAGTGAGAAAGCCACGCGTCCACATTACCTATGATGTTGAAACTGAAGGCACAGTAGTTAAGAAAGAATTGCCATTTGTCATCGGTATCACTGGTGACTTCTCTGGACATAACACTGAAACGCTTAAGCCATTAAAAGATCGCCGCTTTGTGCAAATTGATCGTGATAACTTTAATGATGTATTAAAGCGTATGAGCCCTCAGTTAAACATCGCAGTGCCAAATACATTGGCTGATGATGATTCTGAAATGAAGGTTTCGCTTAAGTTCGATAGCATGGAAGATTTCGAACCTGCAGCCATTGTTAATCAAGTTGAGCCATTAAAAAAATTAATGGAAACGCGTAATAAATTGCGTGACTTGATGACGAAAGTCGATCGCTCTGAAAACCTTGAGAACATTCTGGAAGAAGTACTAAGCAATACAAATAGCTTAGACAAACTTGCAGGTGAACTTAACCTTAAAGGAGCAGAGTAATGAGCATGGAAGCAGCCACATTAGATGCGACAACTGAAGAGCAAACAATAGAAGCATCGATTCTTGAACAGGCAATCGGTGCCACTAAACAGACTGATTCAACTCGTGCTGAAGAACTCATTCGTTCACTCACCGAAGAAGCCCTTAAAGGCACCGTGCAATGGGATAAAAACCTTACTGTTACCTTTAATAAAGCGATAAGCCAATTAGATGAAGTTATCTCTAAACAGCTATCAGCCATTATGCATAACGATGAGCTACAAAAGCTAGAAGGTAGCTGGCGTGGACTTCATCATACGGTTAAGAATTCTGAAACCAATGCGACATTGAAAATCCGTGTGATGAGCTTGTCTAAAAAGGAGCTACATAAAGATTTAAGCAAAGCGGTTGAATTTGATCAAAGCCAAATGTTCAAAAAAATCTATGAAGCAGAATTTGGCACACCAGGTGGCGAACCATATGGCTGTTTAGTCGGCGATTATGAATTCAGTAACCATCCAGAAGATGTTGAGTCTCTTTCACTCATGTCGAATGTGGCAGCAGCAGGATTCTGTCCATTTATTTCAGCATCTGGCGCTTCTTTATTCGGTTTTGATGATTGGACTGAACTAAGCAAACCGCGTGATTTAGAGAAAGTATTCGAGTCTCTTGAATATACGCAATGGCGTTCATTCAGAGACAGTGATGACTCTCGCTTTGTTACATTAACAATGCCGCGCGTATTAGCACGTTTACCATATGGCTCTGCCACTAAACCTGTTGAAGAGTTTTGCTACGAAGAGTTTGATATTGACGAAGCAAGCGGGCGCTCAAAAGTGGCTGGTCATGACGATTACTGCTGGATGAATGCGGCTTATGTGATGGCGACCAATATGGGGCAGGCATTTAGTCAATACGGTTTCTGTACTGCAATTCGTGGTGCTGAAGGTGGTGGTAAAGTTGAAGGACTACCAGCTCATGTATTCACCAGCGATGATGGTGACCCAGACTTAATGTGTCCAACAGAGATTGGCATTACTGACCGCCGCGAAGCTGAATTGAGTAAGTTAGGTTTCTTACCTTTATGTCATTATAAACATACTGACTACGCAGTCTTTTTTGGCGCTCAATCTTGTCAGAAGCCAAAAATATTCTCAAATCATGATGCAACCGCTAACGCAGCAATTTCATCACGCTTACCTTACTTAATGGCGACTTCTCGTTTTGCTCATTATTTAAAAGTAATGGCCCGCGATAAAATCGGCAGCTTTATGGAAGCTGATGATGTAGAAGCTTGGCTAAACAGATGGATTCTGTCATTTGTGAATGCATCTGAAGGTGGTGGGCAAGACATTCGTTCTAAATATCCACTTGCAGATGCGAAGGTTGAGGTTAAAGAGATCCCAGGTCAACCGGGTTCTTATAATGCAGTTGCATGGCTTCGTCCTTGGTTACAAATGGAAGAGTTAACTGCTTCTTTGCGTTTAGTCGCTAAAATTCCGAAAGTAGGCTAATCAGCGAAAGATAGCCGGATTTGTTTTCAAGGATAGAAACAAACGATGACGCAAGAAGCTATTTCATTTGTTACAAGTGAAATCTTTAAAGAAGGCACCGATGTCCCCACATCGGTGTCTTCTACTCCTCAAAAGCTTAAAAATAAGCATCTTGTTGAACGATTCCTCAGGGAGTCTGATTCAACGAGATCGCTTTTGTTATGGCTTGAGAATTCAAACCATTCACTGTCACGATTCGATAAAGTATCGGTATTACCTTTTTTGATCAAAGCAATTGAGGAAATAGACAGGCAGTTAGAGCAACAAATAAATACCATTATTCACCATGCATCCTTTCAAGCCCTAGAAGCGAGTTGGCGTGGAATTTTGTATATCGTTAACCAGCAAGAAATGCATGATAAAGACCAAAAGGTCAAAGTTAAGCTGTTAGATTGCTGTTGGCTGACATTATCAAAAGATATTAATCGTGCGATAGAGTTCGACCAAAGTGAGTTTTTTAAACTCATTTATAACAACGAATATGATATGTCGGGTGGAGAGCCTTTTGGTGCGTTGATTGGCGACTATCAAATGAGCCATAAAAATCGTCCGGGAGTATCGACAAACGATATTGATGTTTTAAAGGATATTTCTCGCACAGCTGCAGCGGCATTTGCCCCCTTTATAACCTCAGCAAGTCCTTCATTATTTGGGGCAGACGATTTTACTGATTTATCTGCTCATATGAATATCGGCAAAATATTTGAACAACATGAATATTTGAAATGGAATTCATTAAGAAAAATGGACGATGCACGGTTTATAGGCTTAACCCTGCCAAATATTTTAATGCGTTCACCTTATTTGATAGACGGCACTCGCAGTGAAGGCTTTAAATTTAAAGAGTCGATTAAAAATCCAAATCAGGACCATTTATGGGGCAACGCGGCATATGCCTTTGGCGGCATAATTATTCGCTCATTTAGTGACTCTGGTTGGTTTGGCCATATTCGTGGCTTAGAACCAGGAGCGCGAAAGAAAGGACTCGTTTGTGACCTTGCAGTTTGTCAGTATGAGACTGATTTATACCGTAAAAGGAACAAACCTTCGGTGGATTTACTTGTGAGTGATAGAGCTGAAAAGGCATTGTCTGATCAAGGCTTTATCCCACTATCTCCAGTCTCTGGGTGTGAGCACTTAGTTTTCTATAGTAACGCCTCCATACAAGAGCCACCGAAATATGAGCTTTTAGAAGACAACATCAACGCTAAATTATCGTCAATGTTGCAATACATTTTATGCGTCTCTCGGTTCGCACATTACATCAAAGTCATTGGCCGTGAAAAAATTGGCTCTTTGAATTCTGCTGAAGCATGTCAACGAGACTTACAATTGTGGTTACACCAATACACGACAGCATCTGAAGTTTCATCTGATGATGTACGTAGTCAATACCCACTTCGAAATGCTCAAGTGCAAGTTAAAGAAATGCGAGGAAAGCCAGGTCATTTCTATTCAATTATACAACTTCAACCGCATTTTCAATTAGATCAAATGGTTTCTAGCATCAAGTTAGTGACCGAACTTACGTCAAGAAATTAGTAAAGGATTACAATGAAAAATATCAATCAAATGCTTAATAATGGCCAATTACAACAAGCTATTTCATTCGTTGAAACAGAACTGAAAGAAGATCCGATGAATGTCGATCTGAAAAGTGCGTTAATAGAATTGTTATGTATCAATGGATCACTTGAACGTGCTGATAAACAGCTTAATTTATTAGTTCAGAAGCACCCTGATTTCCTTGTCGGGGCATCAAATCTGCGTCAACTCATTAGAGCGGAGCAAGCTAGGCAAGACTTTATGTCAGGTCAAGCGACACCGAAATTGTTTTCCCAAACTGATACCCACTCTGAAGCATTAATCAAACTTAGATTAGCGTTAACTGATGCTCAGGATGATGTGACTGTTTGTGCTGAAAACCTTGAAAGCCATCGTCCACAAGTTAGCCTAGTTTTTGACGAAAATACCAAAGAAGAAATTAGAGATCTAGACGATACCTTAGGTGGATTTATTGAAATATTTGGCACCGATGGTCACTACTATCTAGCCCAACATTCAGAAATTGATTATATCCACTTCAAACCCGTCTCGTCATTAGTGGAAACCGTTTGGCGACGTGTTGAGCTCGCGATTAAAGATGGCCCTAGTGGTGAAGCACATATTCCTATGGTCTATGGCGGCAGTGAAACAGATGCGCAAAAGCTTGGCCGCGAAACCGATTGGGAAGAAGTGGCAACAAATGTCATGTCGGGCAAAGGGCTAAAAATGTGGTTTGTTGATGATAATGCCTTGGCATTAAATCAAATCCAAAAAATTAACACTCCTGCTCTGCAATAAATTAACTCATGAAAAGCACTCAACCAATTATGGCATCCGTACTCGATAGATTAATCGATGATGCGCCTGATGAACAAGACATTAAAGATAGTCATCGCGGACTTAATTTACGCCAACTTAGGGCTAATGTTCGTCGGGATCTTGAAAATTTACTCAATGCTAAATTGCAATGGCAAACATGGCCTGATCATTTAGCAGAACTCGATAAGTCGTTAATGAATTACGGCCTAAGAGATTTTTCATCAATGCCAGTTGCAAGTTTAGATGGTCGTCAAATGTTGTGTCAGCAGGTTGCTGACACTATCAAACGCTTTGAACCTCGATTTTTAGAAGTCATGGTCGAAACCGTTGATAACGAACAGCCATTAGACCGAGTGCTTAGATTGAAAATCAATGCGTTGCTATATGCAGATCCAGAACCTGAATTTATTACCTTTGACTCAGAAGTAGAACCTATTCATCTCGCCATGATAGTAAATGAGGCATCATTGTGAACCAAGAATTATTAGAATATTACAATCGTGAGCTCGCTTATATCAGGCATATGGGATCAGAGTTTGCTGAGCAATACCCTAAAGTCGCAGGCAGATTACGATTAAGTGATGAACATGTTGAAGATCCACATGTTTCTCGAATGATTGAAGCTTTCTCTTTGTTAACGGCGCAAATAAGACAAAAGCTAGATGACAGTTTTCCTGAGTTAACTGAAGCATTGCTAGGACAGTTATATCCAGATTATCAAGCACCGATACCTTCGATGTCTGTTATTCAAGTGACGACTGAAAACCTGTCGACGACAGGTGTGCTATTACCTAAAAATACCAAGGTTGATACGCAAGTTGAAGGAATGAAAACCTGTCATTTTCAAACATGTTACGACATGAAATTATGGCCTATTGAAGTGACAAAAGCTCAATTTCAGAATGCGCCTTTTACAGCTCCTGAGCCACAATGGCCACAACGTGCTAAAGCCATTATTAAGCTTGATATTGCCTGTGAATTTGAAAAAATGAGCATGCAAAACTTGGGGCTTGGTAAGTTACGTTTTTTTCTTAATGGACAAGATCATCAAACCTTCCAGCTATATCAACTTCTTTTTGAGCATAGTCTAGGGTTTGCTTTAGTTAATGAAAGCCAATCAGTGTGCAAGTTTTTAACCAAACGTCATTTAAAAACTGTTGGTTTTGATGATGAAGAGCAGGTTATTCCTTACAGTCAACGCAGTAGCAGTGGTTACCGTTTATTGCTTGAGAACTTTATTTTCCCTGAGAAATTTTTATTCTTTGATATCGATGATTTAGAAGATTCATGGAAGGGGATTGACGACTCATTTTCACTGTATATTTACTTAAAAGAAGGTTCGCAAGATTTAGAGAAGCAAGTCTCTGCCAACCATTTTTTATTGGGCTGTACGCCAGTTATCAATTTATTCGAGCAAAAGCTAGAGTCTGTAAGTATTGAAGGCGCTCAATATGAATATAAGTTAGCGGCTAAATATGCCGATGCCGAAGTCTCCGAAATCATTAATATACAAGAGGTGATTGCTTATGATCCTAAGGATAATAAAGTTGAAGTTACCCCATTTTACGGTGAGTCTCATCCTCAATACTTAGGCCATAACAATCTGTTTTGGAATGTGAGAAGAGAATCTGCAAGTTGGGCTGGTGGCTACACTGAACAAGGCACAGACTCTTATTTGTCATTAGTCGACCATAACTTTAAAGGCTTTACTCCAGAAGAAGATTACGGCGCTTGGGTATTAAGTATTACTGCGCAATGCAGTAATCGAAATTTGCCAGCGCATTTACCTTTTGGCACTGACGAACCTAAGATGTTTGTACCAGAGCGTGCAGATATCATTAAACAAGTTAAATGCTTATTAGCGCCAACTTTACCTGTCAGAGCCACATTAGGTGATGCCTCAAGGTGGCAGCTAATTAGACACCTTTCTATTGACAGTTTTAGTGGACCAAATGCATTAAACAACTTAAAAGAAACGCTTAAGTTATATGACTTTAAGTGTTCACCAGAAAATAAAAATTTAATAGAAAATATACATCATGTAGAAGTGAGCCAAGATACTGCTCGAGTCAATCAGAATGGCCGAATCAGCTTTTGCAGCGGAAGTCATATCGAAATTACTTTTATTAAAGATCATTACTCAGGCAGTGGTGTATTTTTCTTTTGCTGTATTTTGGACCATTTTTTCTCACAGTTTTCAGTGGTAAATAGTTTTACCCGCTTAAGTATGCGATTTAAAGATCAAGACGCCATTTATCATACTTGGCCAGCACGTTCAGGGAAGATACCGCTGTTATGAATCTACAAGCCATCCTTGAAGCGCCTACTGAGTTTGATTTTTATCAAGCGGTATATCAATTCCAATTGCAATTATCTCATCAAGATAAAGGCTATAGAGTCGGTCACGATGCGATTCCATCTGAAGAACTAATTCGATTTAAATCGGATCAGCATTTAGGTTTCCCAGGCCAAGCAATTAGCAAAATTGACGCAAAACTTAGCCAGCGTACAGGTAAGCAAGCCGCCGAAATGCATGTGTCCTTTATGGGGATGACTGGGCCAAGTGGGGTATTGCCGCAACATTATACCGAATTAGTCCTTGAACGATTGCGCCTAAAAGATACTGGCATGCGTGATTTCTACGACTTATTCAATCATCGGTTAATTTCCTTGTTTTATCGAGCCTGGGAAAAATATCGCTTTGCAGTTAATTATGATTCGTCACAAAAAAGCACATCAGACAGTTTCAGTCATGTGTTGAACCAATTAAGTGGCGGAGGCACTCATAGCCGTTATTACAGTGGTTTCAGTCAAAGAAAGTCTCCTAGTGCAGAGTCATTGAGGCTGATGTTAGAAGATTTCACGGGTTGCATCGTTGAGATAAAGTCTTTCGAAGGGCGATGGCAGTCATTAGCTAACACTGAGCAGACAAGGATGGTGAGCCGCGCTATGCCTGAGGGCCAATATGCTCAGTTAGGAAAAGACGCCAGTATTGGCAGTAAAGTGTGGGACATTAACTCCAGTATTACGATTAACATCAAACCCAGTGAAAAAGGTTCTGTTGCTTCTTTTTTACCTGGAGAACCTGGGTACCTTCCGCTTAAAGAATTAGTGGATAACTACTTAGGTAAATCAGTAAAACACAAAGTTTATTTAGAAATAAAACAGCAAGATGCGCCTAAAGCGCAATTGTCTATGTCTGCTGTCCCACTGGGACTAGGATGCGGTTTATTAAGTCGCGCAGATAATGGACAACAACTTAAACGCCTAATGATATAAATAATAAAGGACTATAAACATGTCAGCGATGACCTTAAGTAAACTGGTTGAAAAACTGAATCCAGTGTGTCGAAAATCTTTAGAATCTGCCGCGAGTATTTGCCATAGTCGCAGTCAGTTTACCGTCGAAATAGAGCATTGGTTACTTGCTTTACTCGAAGGTGATTCTGGTGATTTAAACATTATTAATGCCAGCTTTTCGATTCAAAAAGAACAACTCATAAGTGAAGTGAGAAATGGACTAGAAAAGTTCAAAACAGGTAATAGTGCCGCGCCAAGTTTGTCACCGCATATTGTTAACTTACTGCGTCAAACATGGCTGAACACCACGATTGAATTTAATGATGATGAGATCCGAGCCGCTTATATCATTTTTACATTATTAACAGATGACTCTTTAAATTCATTGGTTTCTCGCTCTGCCAAGCAGTTAATGAAGATAGACCCTGCACAGCTCAAACATGCTTGGCCCCAACTGGCTAGGCAGTCAACAGAGCATAAAGTATCAAGCTCTGATATTGAAGAAACACAAGCAGTTCAGAGTGCCCCGAGTAAAACACCTAGCTTGGATCAGTTTACTCAAAACCTGACTGAACAAGCCAAACTCGGTAAAATTGACCCTATCTTAGGCCGTGATAATGAAATCAGGCAGATGATAGATATCCTTACCCGCAGACGTCAAAATAACCCTATCCTGACGGGCGAAGCTGGAGTGGGCAAAACGGCTGTTGTTGAAGGTTTAGCATTAAAAATCGCACAACAAGAAGTCCCTGATGCACTGCTCAATGTCAGTATTCATGTTCTAGATTTAGCATTATTACAGGCTGGTGCAGGTGTTAAAGGTGAATTTGAAAATAGACTTAAAGCACTGATTAATGAAGTTAAAAGCTCAATTAAGCCAATAATTCTATTTATTGATGAAGCGCATACCATGATTGGTAGTGGTGGCGCAGCTGGGCAAAATGATGCTGCAAACTTACTAAAACCTGCATTAGCACGTGGTGAGTTAAGGACGATAGCCGCAACAACATGGGCAGAATATAAGAAATTTTTTGAAAAAGATGCAGCACTAACTCGCCGATTCCAAGTCGTCAAAATTGAAGAGCCTAGTCCTGAGCAAGCGGTCGCCATGATGCGTGGTTTATTACCCGTTATGGAGACGCATCATAAGATCTTAGTTTCAGATCAAGCATTATGTGCAGCAGTAAACCTTTCACATCGTTATATAACGGGACGCCAGTTACCTGATAAAGCGGTCAGCCTTCTTGATACTGCGTGTGCCAGAGTCGCGATGAGCCAAGCTTCAACACCAGGCGCTGTTGAGTCATTACAACGTCAAATCCAACAGCTTGATACCCAAATAGCTATCTTATCTCGCGAACAAAAAAACGGTTCAGATCACAAGAAAGTATTGGCCGAGCTATCAAAAGCACAAAAAGGCTTTGAAAAAAGCTTAAAACCATTAATCAAACAATGGGAATCTGAATTAGCCACGGTGAAACAAATCTCGGAGCTTGTTGAACAGATCCAAACGCAGAATGATGACTGTACAGATTACCTGGCTCAATTGACCAAGCTAAAGCAGACTTTAGCTGCAAACAAGCAACCTATGGTGCATTGGCAAGTTGATGAACAATTAGTGGCTGAAGTGATTTCTGACTGGACAGGAATACCTGCGGGTAAAATGCAAGATGATGAAATAGCGACGATTTTAGATCTTAAAGCCAGTATGTCAAAACGCGTAATTGGCCAAGATCATGCTTTAGATTTAATTGCTAAAACAGTTCAAACATCTCGTGCACAACTGGGCGATGAAAAACGTCCAATAGGCGTGTTCTTATTAGCTGGCCCAAGTGGGGTCGGTAAAACTGAAACCGCATTGACCTTGGCTGAACAGGTTTATGGCAGTGAAGATAATGTCACTGTTATTAACATGTCAGAGTTTAAAGAAGAGCATAAGGTTTCATTGTTACTAGGCTCACCTCCAGGTTATGTCGGTTATGGTGAAGGTGGGGTATTAACTGAAGCGGTTCGCAGAAAACCATACAGTGTGATTTTGCTTGATGAAATGGAAAAAGCACACCCAGGTGTGCAAGATATATTCTATCAAGTGTTTGATAAAGGAATGATTAAGGATGGTGAAGGTAGGGATATTGATTTTAAAAATACCATTATCATCATGACATCTAATGCAGGTACAGATACCACAATGTCATTATTTGAAGATGAGGAAACCATCCCTTCAATTAATGGCCTACGTAAAGCATTACAAGATGACCTGCTAGCTTATTTTAAACCTGCATTTTTGGGGAGACTTAATGTCATCCCATACATCCCGCTGAGTAAATCTATGCTCAATGACATTACGACTTTGCAATTACAACGAGTGGGTAAGCGATTAAATCATCATTATCAAGCCAAGTTTAGTTATAGCGAAGATGTGGTCACGAAAATTGTTTCAATGTGCCAGGATGCTGGTTCTGGTGCACGTAACGTTCACAATATTTTGCAAAACACCATGTTGCCAGATCTTTCTATTAAAATTTTACAAAACATGGCTGGTAATAAAAAAACCACAAATGTCAAAGTGAATATTGAAAAAGAAGAATTTAATTATAAAGTCTAAATACATACTTATAGGTGTGTGACG
>NZ_MCUF01000071.1:0-12452 GCF_002873615.1 Shewanella sp. 10N.286.51.B7 | reverse complement strand
ATATAGGTTTAAATTTTAATATCAAGTTAATTTTATTGTTATACAATCTACTTAACTACAACCCATTTTCAACAACTAGAAATAAGGCATTATGGAACCAGCAATTTTCATCATTACCCTGCTTTGCGGCATGCTCGTTAGCCGAGTCGGATTACCTCCGCTTATTGGTTATTTAGCAGCAGGCTTCATTCTGTTTATTTTTGGTGTCCAAGATGAAAGTGTGCCATTACTGCAAGAACTAGCTGACTTAGGCGTTATGCTGCTGCTATTCGCTATTGGCTTAAAACTGGATGTAAAAAGCTTGCTTAAATCTGAGATTTGGGCCAGTTCCAGTCTGCACTTAATCGGTTCGATTTTGTTCTTTTTGCCCATATTAAAACTCTTGGGTTTAGTCGGTCTAGATAGACTGATTGATCTAGAGGTAGACCAACTATTACTGCTGAGTTTTGCCTTAAGTTTCTCAAGTACCGTGTTTGCCGTTAAAGTGCTCGATGAAAACGGAGATGGCCAGGCACTATATGGCCGTATCGCCATTGGTATCTTGATTATGCAAGATATCTTCGCGGTATTGTTCTTAACGATTTCTAAAGGCGAATTTCCATCAGTATATGCCTTAGGTTTACTGCTACTACCGTTATTGAAACCGGTGATTTATAAAGTATTTGACCGAGTGGGCCACGGTGAAATGCTGATCTTATTTGGTTTATCCATGGCACTTATCATGGGTGCATGGGTATTTGAAGCCGTTGGTTTAAAACCTGATTTAGGCGCTCTGATCATGGGTATTTTACTTGCTGGTCACGCAAAATCATCTGAGCTCGCTAAGTCAATTTACTACTTTAAAGAACTATTCTTAGTCGCCTTCTTTTTAACCATTGGCTTAAATGGTCTACCCACTATCGAAGATGTGGGACTTGCAGGGTTATTAGTGTTACTTATTCCGTTTAAAGTATTGCTGTTTTTCTTCATCCTTACCCGCTTTAAGTTGCGTGCTCGTACCTCGTTGTTTGCCTCGTTTAACTTAGGTAATTACAGTGAGTTTGGCCTGATTGTTGCGGCGGTTGCGGCGCAAAAAGGCTGGCTACCAGCAGAATGGTTAATTATTTTAGCGGTGGCATTGAGTATTAGTTTCTTAATTGCTGCGCCATTAAATGCGAGCGTAAACCGCTTGTATCAGCGTTTCCATGACACACTCACTACCATTGAAAAACATCCACTTCACCCAGAGGATAGACAAATCCCAGTGGGTAATCCTCGCTTTTTGATCTTAGGTATGGGGCGAATTGGTTCAGGTGCTTATGATGAATTGCGCAGTAAGTACAGCGGCGAAATTTTAGGGATTGAACACAAACAAGAGTTAGTGGATTTTCATCGCAACGAAGGCCGTAATGTTGTACAAGGCGATGCCAGCGATACCGATTTTTGGGAAAAACTTGAACGTGCCCCTAAGCTTGAATTAGTCCTACTGGCTATGCCGCATCACGTGGGTAATATGTTTGCCGTTGAGCAACTGAAAAAGCTCGAATACCAAGGAAAAATTAGTGCCATTGTCCAGTACTCTGAAGATGCTGAATCACTGAAAGAGCAAGGCGTAAACAGCGTTTATAACTTGTATGAGGCAGCAGGTGCAGGTTTTGTCGATAACGTCATCCACGAATTACTTGAGCCTAAAACTGAAGGTGAACAAACAGCCAATGGCGCAGAAACGAGTGCAGATAAAGCCAGTGCTAAAAATGAAATAACGCCTAATCTGAGCAAACCTTAGCTTGATTGAGTAATGGCTGCCGACTGATTATTTTAGCGGCAATGTAGCCAAATCAAAACTGCGTCTTATGTTGTCATAAGGCGCTTTTTTATGTTTGAATCACTAGCTTGAATAACCTAGCTTGAATAACATATGCCGACTTGTTTAACTAACCTTTCAGCCATTTACACCCAAGGATAGATTATGGATATTAGTTGGCTTGCCCTTGGGCTGTTTATGTTGGTATTAATCGTCCCCTTTGCCATTAATCGCTCATACCAACTGCATCTCGGTAAAGAGATCTCCATCGCCGTGGTGAGAATGACGCTGCAAATGGCTTTAATTGGCCTGTATCTGCAATATCTTTTTCACCTCGATAATGTCTGGGTAAATCTCGCTTGGCTATTGGTGATGCTACTGGTTGGTGCTAGTGCGATTATCAGTAAAGCTAAATTACCTAAACGGCCGTTAATGGGGCCTATCTGCACTGGGCTGCTACTTGGACTCATGCCTATTTTACTGGTGATGATGTTGTGGCTATTTCAGCCGACACCGATTTATAGCGCCCAATACCTGATACCCACTGCCGGTATGTTGTTAGGCAATAGCCTGAGCGGCAATATTATTGCACTGCAACGTTTGTTTGCTGCATTTGAAGAAAAACAGCCTCAATATCACGGCGCTCTGGCGTTAGGTGCTAGCCCTAAACAAGCTGCCGCACCCTTTGTGCAAACTGCACTACAGCAATCTTTTGCGCCTATTCTAGCGTCCATGGCAACCACAGGTTTAGTCAGCTTACCTGGCATGATGACGGGACAAATTTTAGGTGGTGTCGATCCAATTATTGCTGTGAAGTATCAAATCGTAATTTTAGTCGCTATTTTTGCCACCTTAACCATTTCGGTGGCCACCTCAGTCAGCTTAAGCGTGAGAAAGTTACTTACCCACAGTGGAAAAATGCGCTTTAACACTCACCTATAAAAAGCATAAAAAAAAGTGAGCCAATTGGCTCACTTTGCATTGATAACATTAAGGGGAATAATGTTATCGCTAAACTTATTGATGAAGACTTACATTTTAAAACTTACTTTTTAGAGTATGCCGCAGCTTGCTCACCCGCTAAGCGGCCAAAGGTAATGATGTCAGAGATTGCGTTACCACCTAAGCGGTTAGCACCATGAACACCACCTGTGACTTCACCAGCACCGTATAAACCAGGAATCACTTTCTTATCTTCAGAGAGGATTTCAGCTTTATCATCAATTGATACGCCACCCATTGTATGGTGAACGCCAGGAGTCACTTCGATTGCGTAGTAGTTACCTTCATTCAGTGCGCGCGGTAAGTTAGGACGCTCAAAATCAGTGTCTTTACCTGCTGCAACTAGCTTGTTGTACTGCGCAATTGATGCTGTAAGAGCTTTACCGTCGATGCCTTCTAACTTGCCTAGATTTTCAGGAGAGTCAGCAGAAGGAACCACGCCAAGTTGGATGTATTTATCAATTTTCTTCAGTGATTTACGCACTGAGTCATCAAAGATTAAATATGCCACTTTACCTGTTTGGTTAAGAATCGCTGCAGCTGCTTTATCACGAGTGGTGATTTCATTAACGAAGCGTTTGCCTTCTTTGTTCACCAAAATCGCACCATTACCACGTACCGCTTCAGTCACCATCACACCACCTTTAACCGATAAAGTTGGATGTGCTTGAATGTATTTAACGTCGGTCATGCCTGCACCAGCGTTACCAGCAACGTCAAGTCCGTCGCCTGTTGCGCCAGGTTGGTTAGTTGAGATAAAGCCTTTCAATTTAGGGTCGTACTGAGATACACGTTCGTTGTTGCGGCCAAAACCACCTGTTGCCATGACAACGGCATCCGCTTTCACCCAGTAGTAGCCTGTGTATTTACCTTTAACCAGTAAACCTTCCACTTTACCAGAATCATCTTTTAAGATTTCAACACCGCGGGTGTTCATGCGCATATCTACGTTACGCTCTAGAGCATTATCGTAAAGCACTTGAATCACGTGAGCCCCGACACCTGCACCACCAGTTGGGCGATGTGAACGGTTAGCTGATGCGCCGCCCATACGGCCAACATCATTTAAATCAGCGCCCATTTCAGTCATCCAATCAACTG
Organism: Shewanella sp. 10N.286.51.B7; assembly: GCF_002873615.1. Taxonomy (NCBI): domain Bacteria; kingdom Pseudomonadati; phylum Pseudomonadota; class Gammaproteobacteria; order Alteromonadales; family Shewanellaceae; genus Shewanella; species Shewanella sp. 10N.286.51.B7. Next base: position 8,566 of record NZ_MCUF01000071.1, on the reverse strand, counting down.
AACCTTTTGAGTGCGATGTTAATACATCAACTAATTTAGGATCGTTTAAGTCGCGGCCACCTTTCATGGTGTCTTTGTACATAGACTCAACGCTATCTTTAATGTCTTTGGCTTTTTGTTGATCAGTCCAAGCCGCATTCATGCCGCCGGCTGCAAGTTTTGCGTTACCGCCAATCACAGGCTCTTTTTCAACTAAAATGACTTTTGCACCTTTGTCTGTCGCTGCAACAGCGGCTGAGAAACCAGCGCCGCCAGAACCAACAACCACGACATCAACGGTATCACTTGGCGCACTAGCCAATGCCGCTTTACGGTCAGCAGAGTCTTTTGCTAGTTCAGCAATGGTAGGCTCATAACGTTCCCACTTACTGCCAAATGGCATATCGAAATCGAAGCTATGACAAGAATCACAGTAGACGACTGATTTTTCATGGCCACTGTGACAAGAAGTACAGGCTACATCGCCAGGGAAGTGAGATTCATGGGCATTGTAGTTTTCACGAGTATTATTTTCAGCGACTTCTTCTAATGTGCCATGACACGACACACATTGCTCATTTTCATAAGTCAGGCTGTCATTAGATAGCTCGCCACTGGGTAAATGGCAGCTTTCACAGTCTTGATTTTCTGAATGCATGTCAGCAAGATTGTCTGCAGCCATCACGCCGCCAGCAAGGCCTGCTGAACCGAGTAAAACAGCTAACAAAGCTGCGCATCGTGTTAATTTCATGGTAACTCCTTAAAAATAGCCATGACGCTAATTCGTCACTTTCATGCCATGCTGTATTAAGCATCACATTGGCTACTGAACCTGATTTATTACCATTTTTATCCTGTTTTAAGGCTTGCTCAATCAAACTTGGCAGACTCGTTTCCAAACTGAACAACTGATCACATCTGGCTTTTCTCACTATGCAAAAGCGCATAAGCCAATTCAGCACTATGCATTTTTGCATAGTTGATAGTGATCAAACCCACACTTCCCTTTGATTAAAGCCATATTTCAAATTGCTCATTATTGGTAATATTTAGCGCCACTTTTTCTATCAAATTTACGCCCAATGCCACAGTTATGAAGATTATGATTTGCTAAAGTGCAATTAAGAAATCAATACAACTCATTGAAAAACGTTTAATGAAATACCTACTCTGTTTATTGCTAGTCATCAGCTTTCCTTCGTTAGCAAAGGAAACTATTGTGTTTGGGGTGCACTCCACTACAGCTCCTTTAGAGTGGCGAGATAACGGTGTTGACCAAGGTTTTCATGTTGAATTAATGAACAGTATTGGCCATTTGCTAGATCGACCCATTATGGTGCGCCGTAAGACATTCCAACAATTGATGACTGATATGCATGATATTCACAGTCCGATTGATGTGGTGGCTGTCGTCAGCCCGATCAATAAAAGACGTGAATTAAGCCAATCAGATCCGATTTATGCCACTCATGCCAAAGCTTTTACGCTACAAGGCGAAGATTACATTGATAATTGGTCTGACTTAGCCGGTAAACGAGTGGCGGTAAAAACAGGTGCATTTGTTGATGTTTTTCTAAGGGATCAACCGCAAGATTTTACTCAAGTAAAAGTTGATTTATACGAAACGGGCTTTCAAAAACTGATCACTAAAGAAGTCGATGTGGTACTTGCTGAAAACTTTGTCGCACGTCGCCTGCAGCCCAAATACCCTTCTGTTCGAAGTGCCAGTGATGCGCTTATCTTCGGCGCATTCACCTTTGTTAGTCACCCCAAAGACGCTGCATTACTGCATGAGATCAATGATGCATTACGACAACTCAAAATTTCTGGCGAGTATGATAGGTTAGTTAATAAATGGTTTGGTATGGGGCGTGAAAAGTTCGATATCACTTCAACCCATAAAAAGATGCTTATTCTTTCTATCGTGATATCCATCATCTCAGCTATAGGGATGCTGTATACCATTTCAGTCAGCCGCAGTTTAAAGTTTCGCTCAGAAGCCTTAGCTCTTGAGTTACAACAACGAGAAATGGCTGAACAAAAAATCAGATCCTTATCCCATCAGTTTCAGGCTGTGCTGAATGGTATTCCACACGGCATGACCATTTTTGATAAACAAATGCAGTGCCTATGGAGTAACGATAACAATCAATTACTCAGCCATAGTAAACTTCATTGTGTTGACGGCACTCCATTTGATTTAGCCACCAGTGTCAAATCAGTCATAACCTCAAAGAAATCCTTCATCGCGGATATGGGCTATTTAGCCCAGTACTGGCAAATGCAAATTCACCCCATCACAGATGAACAAGCCGTAGTACTGCTTGAAGAAAACACCGAACAGCAACACCTTCGCCAAGCCAACGATGAAGCCAGTCGCTTAGCCTCGCTCGGGGAACTGTCAGCAGGTATCGCTCACGAAATTAATAACCCTACCGGTATCATCATTCACTCAATCGCCTTGTTTTCTGAAGCGATGAAAGACCTACAACCTGCTGCGGATTATTATCAACAACAAAACCCCTTTTGGTTAGTAGCAGGACTTGATCCGCAAGCTGCATTTGCCGAAATAAGTCACAGTACCGAAGTAGTTGAAGAAAGTGCCAAACGTATTTCGCGGATTGTAAATGACTTAAAACGCTACGCATTACCCAACCTTGCCTCAAATCATCAAGCCATTGGTTTGAATGAAGTAGTACAAGTTGCGCAGCGATTAACTGCGAATCAATTAAAGCGCTATCAGGTCAGAATTGAGCTAGCAGAACCTAGCCCCAAAATTAACGGGGACGCACAGCAACTTCATCAAGTCATGATTAACTTAATTCAAAATGCTTGTCATGCGACTCCCCCAGGTGATGGGGTGATTTTAATTAAAACGTTCTCAACTGACACCGCTGCAGGCATCAGTGTGCAAGATAACGGCAGCGGCATGGATAAAGCGACATTAAAGCGCATAACAGAGCCTTTTTTCACCACTAGACGTTCACATGGTGGCAGTGGCTTAGGCCTCTCCGTTTGTAGCCGCATATTAAAAGAACATCATGGACACATGAAAGTCACTTCAACCGTTAACGAAGGTAGCTGCTTCAGCTTAACCTTCAGCCTACTGGTTCAGGAAGGTTTAGACGCTAGTCCCATGACTGACTCCAACAGACAAGAGCACACTAATAACGATAGCAAGGAGCTAAACCCGTGAAACTCGCCCGTAATATTTTATTAGTCGATGATGAAGCGCCTTGGTTACGTACTCTGGCAGTCACCTTAAATCGTTTAGTACCAGAGGCGGTTATTGATACTTGTGTTGATAGTCGTCAAGTGATGAATCGCTTAGAAGGCACGGATTACGCGCTGGTATTATTAGATTTAACCATGCCATTTCATTCTGGTGAAGACTTGCTGGCTCAAATCCGCCTTGAACACCCCAACACCCGAGTGATTATTGTCACTGGGGTAAATGAAGTTGATACCGCCGTGCGCTGCATTAAAAATGGGGCTTATAACTACTTTATTAAAACCGATGATGTCGCTGATTTAGCCTTAACCGTGCGCCGTGCACTGGAAGTGGTTGGGCTTGAACGTAATTATCACCGCATTAAAGAAAGCTTTTTAAGTAAGACTTTGGCCCAACCTAGTGCCTTTAATAATATTCTGACATGTGAGCCTAATTTACTGGATCAGTTTAGATACTTGGAGGCGGTGGCATTCAGCCCTGAACCGATATTGATTTACGGGGAAAGTGGCACAGGCAAAGATGAATTCGCCAAAAGTTGCCACCAGCTTTATAGTCCAGAAGCCCCTTTTGTGAATGTGAACCTAGCTGGGATCAGTGAAAGCGCATTTGAACTGCAATTGTTTGGTCAATTGAGCCAAGAGCCAGGAAAGTCACAAGCGGGCGCGTTACATCAAGTGGGCAAAGGCTTATTGTATTTGAACGAAATTGGCGACTTACCTTTGTCATCCCAAGCAAAGTTATTAGATGTTTTGCAGCAAAAACAATACTATCCGATTGGTAGCGATCGCCCTTATCCTGTGAGTTGCCGTATCATTGCCTCAACTCAACATGATTTACTCGCACGTAATCAAGAAGGCTTATTCAGACGTGACCTACTTTATCGCTTACGGGCACATAAAATTCATTTACCGCCATTAAGGCAGCGTAAATTAGATATCGCCATGTTAATCAATCACTTCATTTCATTGGCCGCTGCAGAAATGAATTTAGCACCGCCACAGCAACCAAATGACTTAGCCAACCAACTAAAATGCTATGACTTTCCTGGAAATTTACATGAACTTAAAGGCATGGTGTTTGATGCTGTCAGTCGCAGCGATGGCATACAATTAAACATTTCGCCCTTTATGGAAGCGATTAATGAGCATAAGTCGACTGCTGAGCATGTTGGAAATAGCATCATTTTCCCACAAGTATTACCCACATTAGCAGATATGAGCCAAGCCTTAATCGATGAAGCCATGAGCCGCACTGCCAATAATCAAACCGCTGCGGCGCAAATGTTAGGGATCAGTCAATCAGCTCTAAGCCGTCGCATTACTAAAAAGGATGAGTGCTGTTAGGTCTGCCTTAGAAACAGGGCGATATTGCAATGACGCCCATTGGCATATTTTTATTGAGGATATGTCAGCGGGTATTAGTAATCGCGAATATTATTCGGTAAGCAGAATAATACATCAAACCCAATACCTATTTATAGGTATTGGGTATCTAAAGCAGTATGAATTAACTCAAAAATAGTCACATTTATATCCAAATATAATCAAAATTGTTAATCCTAGTTACACCTCCGACCAATCGTGATATAAATCACATATCTATAGCGCAATTAACTCACTTTCGACTAAATTTAAGGTTAAGTAAGTCAATACGATATTAGTCACTTAGTACGTAACTTAGTCAGTAACATAGTGCGTAGCCTATTACGTAACTCGGCATTCTTTGGAACTGTAACTGTATGTCTAATCCTGCTCAAAAAGCCATGAAGTTGTTTGTACAAACATTTGGAACTACGGCTGATGACCTGTATCAAGCACCAGGTCGCGTCAATATCATTGGCGAACACACGGATTATAACGAAGGATTCGTTTTACCCGCTGCAATCAATTTTCACACTGTTATCGCGGTTAAGGAACGTAGCGATAATACCTTCAGAGCTGTTACTGATGCTTTTCCAGGTCAAATAGAACAGTGGAAGTTTGGTGAAGAAGGGTCAACTCAAGACCAAAGCAGCTGGGGCAATTATTTAAAAGGATTTACCGCGTCAATGTTTCAATCGGGCCTGAAAGCAAAAGGGCTTGATCTTGCTATTGTCGGCAATGTGCCATTAGGCGCAGGCATGTCATCTTCTGCGGCCTTAGAAGTCGCATTCGGCACCGCCATTAGCTACGCCAGTCAACTTCACTTGTCTCCCTTAGCGATTGCTCAAATAGCCCAACGTGGCGAGCATCGTTTTATCAAGACTGAATCTGGGATCATGGATCAAACCATTAGCGCCTTGGCTGAAGCCGATCATGCGTTATTGATTGATTGTTTGGAGCTCGATAGTGAGCCTGTCGCGATCCCTGAAAACCTCAGTTTATTGATCGTTGATCCTAACATTGATCGCCAAAGCCTGATTGAGCGTTTTGACAAACGTAAACAACAGTGTGCTGAAATAAATGACTTATTGGCTGTTGAGTCTTTACGAGAAGTCAGTCTAGTTCAGCTTAATCGTGAAAAAGACGCATTAGGTGAAGAGTTATTTGCCAGAGCAAGACACGTGTTAAGTGAAAATCAGCGCACCATTAGTGCCGCGCGCGCACTAGGCCAAAATGACATGCCAAGGTTTAGTCAATTAATGGCGCAATCCCATGAGTCGATGAAGACTGATTTTGACATTACCACACCAGAAATTGACACCTTAGTCAGCATCATCAAACAAGTCATCGGTAACCGTGGCGGCGTGCGTATGAGTGACGGTTGTGTGGTCGCGTTAATTGACCACGAGTTAACTGATCTCGTCGTCAATGCGATTGAAGACAAGTACCTTAAAGAAACAGCAATAGAAGCCATTATTTACCTATGTTCAGCCAGTAATGGCGCAGGAAGAATTGATTAAGCGATGACCAAGTTTACGTCGTCGCAATCTTCAAGTTAACTCATCTCATCAGGAAGAGACTTTAATGATTCAAATAACAGCCCTTGAACCATGGCAAGATCCGCGCGGTGGTCAAATTGAACGGATTCGATTAGATAACGGCAAAGTGGCTGTTGAAATATTAAGTCTTGGTGGCATCATTCACCAATTATGGACCGCCGATAAACAAGGCGAGATGACAAATATCGTTTTAGGCTGTGACAGTGTCGCTGACTATTTAGCGCAGCAAGCCTATTTAGGCGCGATTGCAGGGCGTTACTCTAACCGTATTGCCAACGGTAAAATGAGCTATCGAGGCCACGAATATCAACTTGATGTTAACCAAGCAACTAACTGTTTGCATGGCGGCGCCGATGGCTTTCATTTAAAACAATGGCAGATGCAACCGCTAGAAGACGGTGTCAGATTAACCCTCACAAGTCCTGATGGCGATATGGGTTTCCCTGGAAATTGCCAGGTGCAACTAGATTATCGGTTAGATAACAACAACCTGCTTATCGACATGCAAGCACAGGTCGATAAATCGTGCCCTATCAGTTTAACCCAACATAGTTATTTTAATTTAGAAGGCGCGTGCAGCAAAACCAATACCCGACATCAGATTCAAGTGGATGCTCAGCATTACTTACCAATGAATGATGTAGGCGTGCCTATTGCAATGAGCTCAGTGACTAACAGTGATTTAGATTTATCCCAAGCCACAGTATTTTCCGAGCAAACCCAGCGTCCAGCACTTGCGGCAACTAATGGTTTTGATCATTGCTATGTACTGCAAAAGACTGCAGATGATTTAGTTCGATTTGGTTGCCTTTCAAGCCCTGAAAGCGGCCGCACAATGACGATTTATACCAATCAGCCTGGAGTTCAAGTCTATGGTGCAAACTTCCTTGAAGGCGCTATCGGTTTTAATGGCGAAGTTTATCAATCACACCAAGCAGTGTGCATAGAACCCCAAATGCTGCCAGATTCGCCTAACCAGCCTGATTTACCCGGTGACCCTTGGGTACCTGCTGGCGGCACCTATCGTCACTCTAGCCGCTATGAATTTGGTATTCTGTAAGGCGAGGTCATCTAAACTTTGACCTTTTAGTGTTCAGAAACTCACAGCAATAAAAATGGCGCGAACGTAAAAGTTCGCGCCATTTTTATCTAATCTGATTATGTCTGCAAAACAACGCCATGCTTGCTTGGGTAAAGTGCTATTTGAGTAAAGCACTGTTTGAGTAAAGTAATATTCGAGCAAAGTACTTTTTGATAAAAGTACTTTATTGTAAAAGTAATGGACTAGATGATATTAGTCGTCACTATCGTCACTCATACTCGCTTCAAAGCCAGTATCTTCAAATTCCATATCATCGTCATCTAATACCTCATCCATAGGCTCTTCTAATGCTGGTATCGCTTTGGATTTAGTCGTAGGCGCAGAGTCTGGAACCGAAGACAATTCAATGTGCGCTTCGTGCTTAACCATAAACTCAGAACGTGCAGCTATCCAAGCTTCATTATGCTCGGCTTTGACCGTTTGTAACTGTTCAGTTTCAAGCTCATGCAAGTTAACTTTAACGATATCTTCAACGTATTCACCGATGGTGTTTCGGTTGACATTGAATAAATAGATCCGCCCCGGAGGTGCATCTGGCAACTGATTGTCATGGACAACAATAGAAGTGCCTCTCGATGTGCGAAGCTCACCAAACCAAACTTGTTTTTTTGCTGTGTTATACATATATGCCAACACCCTTAAATCAACACATACCTTTGATAATGCACTATTTAAAAGCACACCGTTTAATAAACAAACCACACTGATAGCGCATGATTATTGAGGCTAATTAATCAAAAACAGATCCAAAAATCAATAAATGTTTTATGAACTTTTTGATATTTTGAAGTCGGTATTGTGATTTATAACTTAACCGTATCAATCCCACGACTTAAAACACTATCGCTCAAAATTCAATCAAGGCTTTCAATTTCAAATTTAGTTGAAAAATGACAGCCTTCAAGTCGCTAATTTAAAAAATACAGTTTTAAAAACCATCAATATGGGCAAGTGAAAAGATAACCACGTAAAATCAAAATATTGGCAGGCTTAAGTGAAAAACATTCCGCTCATAGACAGTGATAAAAATTCAAAGCTGTGGGGTAACGAGACAGTAAAAGACGATTAGAGTTGGATTCATCAGAGTGTTCTAATGAAGTTAACTCATAACTTCCCCAAAGCTTGTTAGCAGATTTAGTTAGCTAATGATTTCTAGATTTGAATAAAAATCTAAATCAAGGTCTAAGTCAAAATCAAGATCGTGGCGCTTCGCCCATTCTTTTGTAAAGAGCAGACTAAAAGGGAGTGAACTGCGACTCCCTCTTGCTCTTGGCTTACAAAAAATCCCCGCAGCTCCGGCGAAATTTAAAAAGCAAAATTTCCAACGGAGAAT
>NZ_MCUF01000070.1:0-19918 GCF_002873615.1 Shewanella sp. 10N.286.51.B7 | reverse complement strand
TTAGTCACTTAATTAGTCACCTAGTTAAGATTGAATAATAGCTGCTAAAGCGCCAATTAATCCACCGAATACACCACCCCAAACCACTAACCAGCCTAGATGCTTGCGGATCATTTCTTGAATAATATCCTTCACCATCACTGGGGTTAACTCATCAAGGCGTTGATCAACAATGTTCGATACTTTCTGTTGTAAATCGGCCATGACATTAGGCTGTTCCAGCTCATTAATCAAAATTTGATTAAACTCTTCGCTTTGAGTTAGCTCAGTCAATGACTGTTTCATTTTATCAATAAAAGGCTCTTTTAATGGGATCAATGCTTCTGTTCCACCAAACATAGATAGCATGCCACCAAAAGATGAGTTTTCAACCGTAGTCACCAAAGCGTCAAATGACGGTTCAAGATCCACTTTATCAATTACAGGCGTTAAATCGATAGAACTCGCACTGTTTTCAGTCAGTAAACGATCAATGTTTTCTTGAGTAAAAAACTGCTCCATCATCAGATGTTTAATACCCGCTTTAAACTCTTCAAAGCGTGATGGAATAACACCTGAGCCATATAAACCTGGGACTTTTTCAAATAACATATGGACTGCTAGCCAGTTGGTTACCGCGCCAGATAGCGCAAATAACCCTATGGTAAATACCATGGTTACTTCTGCAAAATAGCCAATCAACACTAATGCTGCGGCAATGATATTAGTCACTAAACTCTTGTTCAATCTAAAATCCTCAGACATAAAAAAACCTTTGGCATTCTATCAATTTCCAAAGGTTAGATACTAGGGTGTGTTGATCTTTTAAAGTTGTTTTGGCAGCGAGCTGTTGGCCATTCTATGCATCAAGGCCGAAAGGCAGAGACTTTGTGATGTAGTCATTCTAGATAAAGAAACCGATAAGCTGGTAAAAAATGGACAACAAACGCTGCCCAAAGGGTTGGGCTAAAAACGGATTCAACATTGTTGAGCAAATTTTTGCGAACAAAGAGTGCTTAGATTGCTTGGCGGCAATTCACTCGCCGCGCTTGATTGGATTTTATCTCGACCACAATTCCCCCCTAACTTACTATTAAAACCTTTTACTACAATCCAGAATGATACAAATACATCCCTTCAGCTTCGGTTTGATTAGACAAATTAGTTTCTAGTCCGTTATCAAGCACCTTTGTGCGTTTGACTAACATGACGTCGGTACCTTGGGCTAACATTTTTGCTTTTTCGATAAGCAGAGTCGCGATGCCTTCACCTCGACGACTCGCATCAACAAATACATCGTCAAAATACCAAACAGGTTTAAGTAACAACGAAGAATAAGAAGGATAAAGCTGAACAAAACCTAAGCACTTTGGCTCTTCAAAAGCCGCTAGGATCATCGAATCATTTTCTATTAAACGAGTTTTAATAAATTGACGGCATTTTTTAGGTTCAGATTTAAACCCCATACTTTGTCTATAGTCGTCAAATAAACTCACTAAAACATCGGTATCTAACTCTGAAGTTAGTCGAATATTCATGCTTTCATCCTTGAAATTATTAATTTACACAGCGGCAAAATTATCATCTGAGTGTTGAATACAAATTAAAACCAATGAGAGCCTTAAATGAATTACACAACAATAAATCAACAAGGCTTTTATAGGACCTAAGCCTGCTTGGTAAACACAATCTAATTTAAACTTAAAAATCTTATTAATACATTAGCTTAAAGATAAATGCCACTTTTGTCCATTGAAAACACCTAATGAAGAAAAATTGTAAAAAAATCTTAAACAAGCGAGTAACTGAACCTTAAATTCGTTAAAATGTCTAACAAATACTGTCTAACTATTACTATAAGCAGTCGTCCCTATGATGTCGTCGTTGAGCACAATGAAACAAAGATTTAATCATCGCCCCCGTTACCAGAAAATTGCAATTATCTGTTCGTTTATTTATTTACTCTTTGTACTATCGTTTGGGTTACTCATCCCTTTCATTGCGACTAAACAAGCGCCTAAATCATTATCAGAAATGCTAGGCAGACAAGTCACAATTGAGAACATTAAAGTTAACCCATTCACATTTGAATTGAGCTTGAGTCAACTGACGGTTAATGAACAAGATAGTCAAAAAGCCTTTTTCCATCTTGATAATGCCGAAGTAGATTTCATGTTCTGGCAGTCTCTGTTTAACCTGAATATCAGCTTAGATTATTTAACTGTCGATGGAACGACATTGTCACTGGAGCGATTAGCGATTTTGGCAAATCAAACTGACACCAGTATGCCATCGGGATATCAATTCAATTTTACTGACATCATCAACACATTTGATCAAAGAGCCAAAGCCCTAGCTAAAACTAATCCTTCAGAAGATGACAATAAACAAAGTGAAATAGAGACTGATGTAGAGAAAGAACAAGACACCCAGCCCATTGCCATTCATCTAAATCGCTTTAACTTTAATAATGCCGCTTTACAGATAAACGATAAGCTAACTGAGACCCAATTACTTTACCCAAGAATAAATGTTTCAGCGACCATGGTGAAAACTGATGCATTACTTTCACAAAGCCCTGACGCAAATAAAATAAACCTTACTATAAGCGATGATAAAAATGGTCAGATTAAACTAGACACCCAAGCGCAGTTATTTCCGCTAGATGCTAAAGGTAAACTTGCTATCACTCAGATGGAGTTAACTCAATACTGGTCTCTCGTTGAGGATCTATTTAAAGTCTCATTACAGTCTGCAAACCTGAACCTAATATCTTCCTTTGCCGCCACAGAAACGGCGATTGAAGCAGTTACAGACTCTCCGATAGTTGATTTTAATATTACTGATACTGACATTACATTGAGCAATATTGTTGCCAATGATGATCAGCGACAAGTTACCACGGTAGATTTGTTGGCCTTAGAGGGTATTACAGTATCTAGCCAAGAACAAAACATCGACATAAAACAATTTCGCACTAGTGATGCTAATTTTTGGCTAACGGTTGCCCCTGAGAAAGTTAATTTAGTCGAATTATTCACTCCAATTTTTGTTAACACACAACAAGAGTCTAGCCATAAAGCGGCTAATCTAGAAACTAATACAGAAGCTACACAATCAACTAATCAATCAACTGATCAATCAACTGATCAATCAACTGACAACGACAGTGTTGACGACCAAGCCAGCTTGCAAGCTAGCGTACAAGAACCTTCTGATTTAGGCAGCAGTACAACAGAGTCAAAACCAGAGTGGTTAGTGACATTACACCAATTAAATGTTGAAAATTATCAATTTGAACTGACTGAAAGCGTCGCGAATAAAACCGCTAACTTTTGGAAGTTATCTAATATTAATTTCACCACCCAAACCATTAAATCAGACTTATCATTACCGATTGAGTATCAACTAGACCTTTCAATAAACGATCAGAGCCAATTTAGCTCAACTGGAGTATTTGACGCGAAGTTAATCAGTTTAGAAGCGGATATTGACTACCAGAAGGTTAATTTAACCAAGTTACAGCCTTATATTTCACCTTTTATGAATATCACCCTCGAATCAGGTTTGTTCAATACTAAAGGTCACATTAGTGCAAATACAAAACAGAAGTTTGTTTATCAAGGACAAGCATCAGTTAATCAATTACAAATCAAAGATAATCTATTAAAACAGCCCCTGCTTAATTGGGAGTCAATGATTATTACTGATTTAGCCTTTGATAATTTAGGTCAGTCCCTAACTATCGATGAGGTGTTATTTGACAGCTTATTTAGCCGATTGATTATTGCCGAAGACAGAAGCACTAACATTGCTGACTTGATAGTCACTCCGGCTGGTAAAGACAATAACGAATCAACTACACCTACTACTGCTACTAATGCAACGACTGCTCCAGTAGTCGCTGACTCAGATAATCAAGGTTCGTCTCGTTTACCTGAAAATCAGCAAATATCACAGCAGTCAGACTTTGCTATCGATATAAAGCGAATAGGCTTTAAAGACAGCTCTGCTTTTTTTGCCGATAATTCTTTAACACCTAATTTTGCATCAGGTATTGAACAACTCAATGGTGAAATCACTCAAATATCTACCAACCCGCAAACACGCGCATCGGTTAATCTAGAAGGGAAAATCGATAAGTATGCGCCAGTGACATTAAAAGGTGATATTAATCCTTTATTGGCAAATCCATATCTTGATTTAAACCTCGCCTTTAATAAAGTCGAGCTCACCTCTATTAATCCATACTCAGGAACCTATGCGGGCTATTACATCGATAAAGGCCAACTATCTTTAGCGCTCAATTATCAATTAGAGAATAATCAATTAGTTGGCAGTAACCATTTAGTCATTGATCAATTAGAGTTAGGTAAACCAAGCAATAGCTCACTGGCCACTTCCCTGCCGATCACCTTAGCAATTGCCTTATTACAGGACAGGCACGGCGTCATCGATTTAGGTGTAGATGTAGATGGCGATTTAGATTCTCCTAGCTTCAGTTTTGGCAGTATCGTTATGACCGCTATCACTAATGTCATTACCAAAGCCATTACAGCGCCATTTTCTTTATTAGCAGGTTTAGTGGGGGGTGATGAAGACAGCATGGACAAAGTAAGCTTTGAGTTTGGCCAATCAGCTATTACCCAAGAGCAACAAACAACATTAACCTCACTTGCTAAGGCGTTAGACGATCGACCACTACTGATACTTAATATCAAAGGTAGCGTTGATTTAGCCAATGACCAATTAGCATTACAACAAGAACAGCTTCATCAAAAACTGGCAAATCAAGCAGGCATTGAGGTCACAGCGCTACCAACTGACTTATCTGCAAGCCAGTATCCACAGCAAGGTCCTTTAGTCGATGCATTAATCGCGTTATATCAAACTGAAACCCAATTAGACCCATTATTAATTGAGCAAAAGATTACTGAGGAAAACCCACAAATCGAGGCCCTCGAATTACAAACTCGCTGGCATATTGCACTGTATAATTTCAGCTTAAATCAGCAAGCTGTTTCTGAAGCTCAGCTTGGTATACTGGCTCAGCAAAGGGCTAAAACCATTAAAACCTATTTAGTTGAACAAGCCAACATTGACCCTAGTCGTGTATTTATCTTAGAAAGTCGAGTGCATTTTGAACAAACCGATGCACAAGCGATACTGACCTTAGATGCTAATTAACGGTGCACTTAAAGGGAGCCTAATTTAAGAACGCAACAATTAAGTTTATGTTGTTTTTTATACAGCTTATTAGGGACTGTTAAACACTAAAACGACGTCGACTCCGATTCCGTTCACAGATGACTATTATCTGTGAACAACATCACGTAAACTGTCGCTGCAAATTAAGTAGAATGTTGCAGTACCGATTGCCCTAATGGCTAAATCGTTCAATTCGATATTTAAAGGAAGTAGTATGTTTGTCATTCGCTGGATTCTTGGCCGTATTATCTTATTAGCAAATTTTTTGTTCCCAGGTAAAAAATATCAACGCCCTGTTACAGAGCAAGCAAAGATAGATGAGCAAACCAAAGCGTTAGCTTTATACCAATATGCTGCCTGCCCTTTTTGCGTAAAAGTGCGCCGTGCAATTCGCAGCCAAGGATTAAACATCGTCACGGTTGATGCAAAACAAGAAAACAATAAACAAGAGCTTGTACAACAAGGTGGTCAACTTAAAGTGCCTTGTTTAAAAATTGAAAAAGATGGCCAAACTCAATGGATGTACGAATCCAGTGACATCATTGCTTATTTATCTAAGCAATACGCTTAATTTAATCACTGGCACATCACTGAGTGTATTGGCTTTATCACAGTAAAGCCGATACACAAATGCTGATATCTTGTATATCCTGCTAAATCACTTTCAAATACTATCAATTAGAAGCTGTTTCGTTTTAATATGAATTGTTCCCTTCCAAGTTTTTATAAAGGATTATTACTGGTGCCAAAGTACTCTGTATTATTTGTTGGTTTTCTGCTGTTATCAGCTTGCTCATCTGCACCCATCGAACCTGAAGCTTTTGCTGGACAATTTAAAGATAGATTTAGTACTTCCATTAAAGGTGAAGGCATAAAGCTTTTTACTTACCAAGCTAAAGTCGCTACAGCAACAGATCGCGGCATTGAAGATCCTCTGCCCCACCAGCAAAGAGTCAACCGACGTCGCCAAGATGCCCGCAGTTATGCCATTGAGCAAGAACGCCGCCAAGAACAATTGGAGCTATGGAGCCGACAAGTGGATTTAGGCCTACAAAAAACCATTGATATGACAGGCTATTGCAAGGATGGATACATAGTGCTTAACCGCAGTGTGAGTGAAGGCCGAGGCGAAGTTCGCGGCGAATGTAATGATGGCGCAACAGAAGAAGATATTAAAAAGTTTAGTCGTAATTTTTAACCTATGGTTCACAACATCACATGTAAACCATTAAAAGTGACCATCCAACAAGATAAATAAAGGGTTTAACTATAACCTCCCGTCAGTTTGAGCTAAACTTAACCAAATCCAATTTTAAGAGCATGTAGGCAATCACTGGCTACATGTTTTATACAGTTCTAAAGTGCCTACGGCATAATTAAGCGAGTTAGATAGACCCATGAACAGAAAACAGCTGATGATCAAAAAAACCGCAAAGCGGACTAAAGCTAAGCAAAACAAAATTGTAAAAGATAACCCGCAAAAAAATCCTAAAGTGGGCTACATCTCCAAAGCCATCCGTGCGCAAATGGAACTTGAAGAGCAGCAGAAACTGGCTGCAGAAGCTGGTGAAGCCACTGACACTTCAGCAGAAGCAAATCCAACTTCAGAAGCAAAGTAATACTAAATACTAAAACTAAATTCTAGTACTAAATAAAAATACCCGTTTAGTCATCGAATTAGCTTTAAAAAAAGCCCTCATAATGCTGCTAGCATTACGAGGGCTTTTTCGTCTTAGTCATACACTCTAAGGCTTCAAATCATTTATCCTTTGAAGACAGCGGATTGTCTAAGTCGCCATCACGAACTATCTCTTCACATAAAGGTTCTTCATTGAGCTGTGCTAACTGAATGTATGAAGATGATTGCGGTGAAGATGTCGGGCTCATTTCCAGTTCAATCTCATCATCCTCAGATACGGGCTTTTCATCCGCTTTAAAATGTTCTGTTGCGGTAATTTTATCTATCAATCGATAACCAACCCAAACACCACCTAAACCAAATAAAATCGATCCTAGAGCTTGGCCAATGAGCACGCCATACACTCCGCCTATTTGAGCACCAAAATACACAAAAGGTATGGTACCAATAGTGGCTTTACCCACATTAAAGAAAGTGGAGTACTTAGCTTTACCTAAATTATTAAATGATGCATTGGCAACAAATAAAATGCCGTTGAAAATAAAGAAAATTGCGATATATTTGCAGAAGAATAAAATCAACTCCGCCGCTTCACCTTGCATATCAAATGCTGAGACAATTTGATGTTTCAATGAAAATAATAAAATCGATACGCCAAGTACAAACACAACACAAAACTGAATCGCTTTAGTCAGGCTTTCTTTAACACGCTCAAATTCGAGTGCACCATAGTTTTGACCAATAATGGGGCCAACTGCACCGCTTAAAGCAAAAATCATCCCGAAACACACAGGGATTAAACGGCCTAATACCGCCCAACCCGCGACATAACTATCACCAAAATCTGCAATGGCTTTTGTCACAACAGCATTACCGATTGGCGTAGCAACATTCGTTAGCATAGCGGGCAATGCAATCGCGAAAATAGTTCGAATGTCTTCAACAAAGTGCTGGCGATTAAACTGCCCCAGCATATTATGCTTAACCACGATCCCACGAGCAGAAATGATAAATACCGCAATACGAGCAAACACAGACGCAATTGCTGCACCTTCTATCCCCATACCTAAAGCGAAGATAAATATCGGATCTAGTACTAAATTGACTCCGCCACCTGCCAGTGTTGACATCATAGATAACTTGGCATCACCAATGGCTCTTAGTGCACCGCCTAATGCCATAGCGAGACAAATAAATGGTAATGAAGGGACTAATATTCTGAGGTAACTTTCTGCCAGTATTGCTGTTTCGCCATTAGCACCAATTAGTGCCAAAAGTTCTGGGATAAAAATAAATACTGTTACCGCAACCACCACACTGGTAAGCAAAGATACAACCGCACTGTTGAGTAACATGCGCTTTGCCAGCACCATATTTTTAGCGCCTATAGCTCTAGATACAAGCGCACCAAGGGCAATCGATAATCCAATACCAATAGAGGTTGTAAAGAATGAAATAGCACCTGCATAACCAACTGCTGCTGCCAGCTCTTGCTCACCTAATAAACTTAAGAAAAAGATATCAAGTAAATCAACCACAAATAACGCAGAAATACCTACAGCCGCTGTAGAGCTCATCACTAATATGTGACGTAAAATGGAGCCTTGGACAAACTTAGCTTCGGTCATGAGTTCCCTTCAGAATCTTGTTGCTCTAACTCGCTACCACAATGGTGACAATATAATGCTTGTAAGTTATGACCGCGGGTTCCACAGTTCATACATTTACGTAAATCACGTTCAACAACCATCTCATGAGATATTTCAGCGGTTAAAATGCCTGTTGGAATCGCAATAATGGAATAACCGATTAGCATGGTTAACGACGCAATCGCTTGGCCTAAATTTGTTTGAGGCGTGATATCACCGTAGCCAACCGTAGTGATAGTAACAATAGTCCAATACATTGATTTAGGGATAGAAGTAAAACCATTTGCAGGGCCTTCAACCACATACATTACGACACTTAACGCCATAATGATCAGGCTTACAGAGAAGAAAAATATGAACACCTTTCTTCTTGCTTGGATCATGGCCTTTAATAACAAATTACCTTCGCTTAAATAGCGCAGTAACTTCAGCACCCTAAAGACTCTAAACAAGCGCAAAATTCTGAATGCGAGAGACACGTTTGCACCAGGAAAAATTAACGCTAAAAAGCTCGGAAGTATGGACAGTAAATCAACAATGCCGTAAAAACTTCGCATATACGCTAAACGGCTTACCGAACCATAAAATCTCAATAAGTATTCAATAGTAAATAACCAAGTGAACGCCCACTCGGCATAATAGATAACTTGACCATATTGCTGATGATAGCTGTCAATTGTGTCTAATATAATCAGTAAAACGCTAAGCAATATACAAATTATTAAGCCAATATCAAACCATCGACCCATACGGGTTTCAGTACCAAATATCACCGTTCTAATTTGTTTTTTAAATGGCGTATCTTGTTTTTCTTCTAACGTCATAGCTCACTCAAAGATGACTGAAAATTTAATCCCGCATACATGTTAAAAGTACGGTATTATCTGTAAAAAATTTCAAATTGTTATCGTAATTATATGTTGTTCTGATAAATTGCCTATTCAACGATACTCATGTTAACACTATTAACAATACAAACTCACACCACAAATTCATAAAAAAGCTTTTTGGAGACTTCATGTACTTGGTTAAATGCTTTATTTTACTAGCCATTTTTAGCTCAACCCTTGCTCAGGCCTCTATCAGCCAATTAGCCAACTCAAAAGTCGATTTAGTCGTGGTGAATAAATCTGAATCCAGCATGTCGATTTATCATGAAGGCCAAAAAATTAAAACCTATCAAATTGCCATGGGAGATGCGCCACAAGGTCATAAATTGAAAGAAGGCGATCAACGCACCCCGCAAGGGCGTTATATTCTTGATTACAAAAAGTCTGATAGTGCATTTTATAAATCAATTCATATCTCATACCCGAATGAAGAAGACCGTTTACGTGCCAATGCCTTAGGGGTTAGCCCTGGTGGAATGATTATGATCCATGGTCAAAACCCGAATTCGTCACTCACACCAGAACAAGCGCAGCAATATAATTGGACTAACGGATGTATTGCGGTAACAAATAAAGAAATGGATGAACTTTGGCGAGTCATCGAAGAAGGCACGCCAATTGAGATTTGGCCTTAACCCATCCCATTTGTATTCGGTAATATTTATTATCCATTGCAACTCTAATCTGTTTTAGATCTAACCTATGTTAGTTAACTCTAAATCTATAACACCAGTCATTTTTAAACACGCCTTAGGTGTCAGAGGATATTATGCACTATGACCAGTTAACCCAAAGCTGGCCTGATTTTGGTCAGCGTATCAGCGCCTTTATTCAACGCTTAGGTTTAGATAGTTTAAATCTAGAGTGCGATCATTGCGCACTTCGTGTGAATAGCAATGATGCTGCGAATAAACTCAGCCAAGAATTTGAAAAATATGGTCAAGTCATTTCCAATAATATGATTAATGGCCGCCCTATTTTAATCATCAAATTGACTAAGCCCCTAATGCTCAATGGGTTAGAAATTTATTGCGTCGAGCTGCCATATCCTTCTGATAAAGTGTATCCACAAGAAGGCTGGGAACATGTTGAACTGGTATTTCCGTCGAATGCGGAAAATTGTGAAGACTTGCAACAACAACTCTTAGAAAAAGCACCAAACCTTGCAGGAATCCTCGCTGGTAATACCGATATCAAGGTTAAACTAAGCTCTCCTAAAGGTGACAATGAGCGCCTTGCCAATCCAACTATTGCTTTTAAATCAAATGGGATTTGCGTCAAAGTCCATACTCATACGATTGAAGCCATTATTGCCAGTGAGCAAGATTAATCATCTCATGGCAATGCTTATGGCAATAATCTATTAGACATAAATAATGGGTTCAATAATAAATTGAACCCATTCTTTTTAATAAGTAGTAACCAGACACCAAGCAATATCTTTATACATTACTTGTCAGTACCTCGAATCAAATTTATTGAGCAGCTTTCTCTGCTGCAAGTACTTCTTTCATCGGTGGAACGACGGTTACAGGGTCTAAGCGCATTTGATACCAATTCAAACGCCAGTCTAAATGTGGTCCAGTTACGCGCCCTGTCGCACCAATTTCAGCGAGTTCTTGTCCTTGCTTAACCACATCACCAACTTTTGCATAGATTTTACTTAAGTGAAGAAAAGTTGAATTTATCCCATAGCCATGATCAATAATAACAGTGCCGCCAGAATAAAACATATCTGGTTCAGCTAGGGTGATAACACCATCGGCTGGTGAAACCACTACTGTACCCGTTGGGCGGGCAACATCGACGCCATAATGCGGGTTACCAGGTTTGCCATTGTATACACGCTGGCTGCCGTAGACGCCAGATATCCGACCGGTCACTGGCCAGATGAAGTCTTGCATAAATGCAGTTTGCTCACTAAAAGTATTTCTTGCTGCACGAGTTTGTTTAGCATCTTTTGCGGCTCTTTCTTGCGCTGCGGGATTGGGTTTCATTATCTTTTTACTGATCCCAGTAACCCGATCAATTTTATATTCTTTGGTCGCTATTTTAAGCGGTTTTAGCTCGGTTAACCCACTTGGGTAAACGACTTCAAGCATTTGCTCTGCTTTAGCTTCACGCTCGAAACCAATGGCAAATTCGCCTTTTGCCGTAATACCAATATCTTCACCATTAAGTTTGACCGTACTTCCTGCTGGAACATGACCCCTTACCAACGCACCTTGCTCAAATTTACCTTGTAAATTGATTTCAGCTTGTGCAGTAAAAGCGAACGATATCAGTCCCATCAACGATGTTACCCCGACACGGGTTAAAAATTTAGCAGCCATTATGTACCTTAAGAACCATGAATTTAGAGACACTCAAATTATCTTTTAATACTAAGGGGTTGTGGTAATTTATTCAAATTTGTATCGACACGGATAAATGAGTACAGATATATAACGAAAAATAAATAACGAAAGATAAATGCCAATAGAAAAATGACAGTTGAGAAATGACAGTTGAGAATGCTAATAGACAAATGATGGATAATTAGAAGGTAAAAAAAGGAGTTATTGCTCAGAAGATTAACAGCTTAAAAGAAAAGGCAATGAGTCTCTATATGACACTCATTGCTCACACATTCATTTTACCGCTATCGCACCTTTACCTATGCCTTCGAATGCAATAACTTTGAATTCAGAACTTGGGGTTTTGTGCGCCATTGTTTCAGCAATGAACTGCGCTAATAGTTCTACTGTAGTGTCATGAGGAATAATGTCACAACAGTCTCTTGGCATCGCTAATTGAAAATCCCCTTGTGGGGCTTGGTAATGAAATCCATAATGACTATTGTCATTAACATCCGCTTGTTTAGATAACTCAAGCGTCGCGACATCAACTACATCTTCTTCGCTACCTAAATAAATATCTTGCCATCTATCAGCCCAGTACTGGTCCCATTTGGGCGCAGCAATGCCATTTTCAAATACGGTGATCGGGCTTCTATGTCCGTGTGCAATCCGTTGACAATTGCCATCATGTTTACGTAACCCATGCGTATAGTGATAGTAAGGCGTGTCTAATACTTCATTACGTAACGTTAAGCTAATCCCTTCAACATTATCAGGTAAAGCTTCACGTAATGCTTTAATCAAAAATGAATTAACACTTTCAAAGTCAATTACTTCAGTTGGGATAAGTGCAAATGCTTCGGATGGGCAAGCTAAATGGATATCACCAAGTTTGCTTGAAAAGTCCATCCAAACACGATCGCCCTTTTGCTGCCAGCGAACTTCGCCGCAAGCGGTAGGAATGAGTAAACGGTGATCGGCAACATCATCAATGGTATTTTTGATGGTTTTTTTGACCTTGGAAAAATCAAGAACCATGTTTTGCTCATCTAAGCCGCCATCAAGTAGTACATCTACAATCCAGCTTTCACCTACCATGCCACGAATTGGACATAAGTAAGAAAAATCGATAACGGTTAAATCTTTTACAAACAGTTGCATTAAGGCTCCTAGGCAGAAAAACAGTCCGCCTCAGTTAACTTTTCCCAAATAGCGATGGCTAAGGGGAGTAATAATTCATGGCTATTCTAAACAAAAGCTAGCCTAGGTGCGAGAAAACAAACTGAGTTTACAAAAAAAGCCTAAATATTGAATATTGTTAGGCTTAATAACTGCCTAATAAAGCCTATAAAGTAAAGTTATTCAAATTTATAACCCACTCCGTAAATAGATTGAAGTAAATTTACTTGGGTATTATTTAGCGTTAATTTAGAGCGTAAATTTTTAATATGGCTGTCTATAGTGCGTGAGCTGACAACGCGATCGTCAATGTAGCAGACTTGCATCAGGCTATCTCTTGAGTGAACAACACCGGGACGTTTAAGCATTGTATGCAATAATCTAAACTCAACAGGGGTTAAATCAACCTCAATACTAGACACGCTGCACTTAAAGCGTTGAATATTGATTAGCAGATGCTTATAAGCAATTTCATCTTCGTTTGTTTGAGGCGCTGCATCGACTCGTCGCAAAATGGTTTTAACTCTAGCGACCACCTCTCTTGCAGAAAACGGTTTACATACGTAATCGTCTGCCCCTACTTCTAAACCAATAAGACGATCGATTTCTTCAACTCTTGCAGTCAGCATCAGCAGTGGAATACTTGAAAATTGTCGCACTTCTTTACAAATCGTCAGTCCATTTTTATATGGCAGCATGAGATCCAGTATGACGAAATCAATGTTACCTTGCTTGATTGTTTCAACTGCGTTGAGTCCATCGTGTAAAACCTGGGTATCAAAGCCTTCCAGTGTCAGGAAATCAACTAATATCTGTGCAATTTTAGGTTCATCTTCAACAATCAACACTTTCATCTTTGGATGACTTACATTCATCATTAATATGACTCTTATAAAGTGGGTAAGGAAATTTCAATACAAAGACCGCCTAGGTTCGAAGGCCTTGCAGTGATGTGGCCATTATGGGCTTCTACAATATTACGGCAAATGGTTAACCCTAACCCTGCACCATTACTTCGTCTGACTCTTGAACTGTCTTGTCGATGTAATGCATCAAATAACAATTCACACTCGTCGAGTGGCACACCGGGCTTAGTGTCATTGATTAATATTGATAGTGAGCCTAACTCTTCAATCAAATCAATATTTATACTGCCAGGGCTATCGGTGTAAGCCACTGAATTTAATATAACATTGTATAAAAGTTGTTGGAGGCGCATTTTATCGCCATTGATTGTGATAGTTTTTGTATGAATAAAGTTAAGCGATAACCCTTTATCTGACACTTTATCAGCTAATGAGTTCAAGGTTTCTGCAATACATAGTGTAATATCGGTGGGTTCAAAATAATATTTAAGCCCGCCAACATCGGATAGTGATAATTGATATAAATCATCCACTAAATGCTTAATCCGCATCACCTCTTGCTCAAGTGAAGTCAGTTGTTGCTGATTAAAAGGTCTTATGCCGGCTTTTATCGCATCAATTTCACCACATAGAATACTCAGTGGGGTGCGAAGTTCATGGGAGATATCAGCAAACCATCTATTTTTTGCCGTACGGTTTTTATCTAAGGTCATGGCTAAATGATCAATATCATTCATTAACAACCCTAATTCATCCTCTCTAGCTGCTTTGAAGCGCTCATTATAATTTCCTTTCGATAAATGAGAAATCCCGTTAACGACTTCACGAACGGGAATAAGTAGCAAACGTGCTAGCACCCAAGAAATTAAACTGGCCAGAATCAAGCACAACAAACCTATCCAAATACTTGTCCAGAGCTGTTGCTTAGAAAATGCTTCTGCCGAAATACTGTTTACTTTGACAACCGCCTTTGTGTATAGCGTGGCTATGACTTGGTCATTATATGTGACGTCAACAGAAATGGTTGAACCGAGAATATCAAACTTATCGCCGGCCAATAACTGTCCTGAAATTGAATACAATGCAGTAACAGGCCTGCGTCGTTTAGGCGGCACTGTTTGATTTGAGTCTCTTAAATGAGGCGGCAGATCACCTCTAGCTTCACCAGTCAAATGCGGTGGAGGTCCATCAAACCGAGGAGGCTTATGTTTAGGTCTTGGCGGGGGACCTTTTCGTTCAGCCCCCTCAAACGGTCCATGTAATGGCGTAAACTGACGAATAATTTGCGCAAACTTTTTTTTCGAAACATTGTTCCAATCAAAAGCTGATTGTTGATAAAGCTCAGAATATGAAACAGCGAGCTCTTCTAACCTTTCTTGTTGTAAGGAGTTGGTATAGCTTATAAAACCTTGATCAAAACCCCATCGAGCAAGAGATAAGGTTGCAATAAGCACCACACTCGTCAGGCCGACAAAGGCTAAAAATAACTTCTGAGAAATTTTCATTCAGGTTTTACCAAGGTTTAGATTTAAAAATAAAATTTATGAACAAGCCATTATTCTCATGGTGATAATATTGGATCGCAATTTACATGTTAACTGAGTATATCTATCTGTTCTTGTTCTCACTAGTTCGTTAAACAAGCTAATTACAATCTCCTTCGTTTCTGCACATTTCCTGCATATTTACTTGGTATGGTAAAACTCACCCAAAAACTAGATTCATCAATAAGAAATACCTAGATTCATCAATAAGAAATACCTAGATTCATCAATAAATAGGAACTTACATGAAAAAATTACTTGTTATCAGCTCAGTTCTCATTACCAGCATTGGTTTTTCTAGCGCTTTATTGGCTCAAGAACAACAAAGGCAAAAGAGAAAACCGCCTCAAGAAGCTTATACCCTCTGTGAAGATAAAACAGAAAATGACGTGGTAAACATCACCACTCCTAAAGGAGATGAAATTTCAGCGACATGCCAAATGATGGATGACCAACTTGTGGCAGTCCCAGAGGATCATAAGCCACCTCAACGTCAAAAAAGATAATAGAGGCTAACATGCAAATTAATACGAGTTCACTCAATATCTCAAGCTCTACGAATCAGTTCGATATAAGCGCAGCAGACAAACCGAAAGGCCCGCCTCCACCACCAGGCTCAACTCCACCAGGTCTTGAACCTGCTGTAGCAACATTATCAGAAGATGAACAAACGCAAGTTTCAGACATGCTAAGTTCTCTGACGAAAGAGCAACAAGTTGAATTAAAAAATGCATTAGATGAACTAAAACCATTAACTGAGGATTTATCAGCCAAAGATATTGGCAGTGTATTTTTGGAAACACTCGTCCAAATTAGTTCTCAATCTGATCAACAAGAAAGCGTAGGTATCGACACCTACGCTTAATGCTGGATTCTTGTAGGTTAGTTCAATAAAATTTTACCCACGAAAAAGCGGTAATATATAAATTACCGCTTTTAAAAAGATAGGGTTAAGTACAACGTTATAATAAAGGTAATTGCGAAGTGAGAGCTTTCGCAGACTGTGGCTTGCTAAAATAATACCCTTGAGCTTGGTCACAGCCATTTTCCAGTAAAAAGGCCGCCTGTTCTTTTGTTTCTACCCCTTCAGCTATGACAGTTAACTTTAGCGCATGTCCAAGTACAATTATTGCTTTAGCAATGGCAGTATTATTACTGTCAAATGGAATATCTGACACAAAGGACTGATCAATTTTAAGTACATTGATCGGTAACTTCTTAAGATAATTTAATGATGAGTATCCCGTACCAAAATCATCTACGGATAATTGAATCCCAAGGTTACCTAAGCGTTTTAAATCTGATATGACTCTATCAGGTTCATACATCATGCAGCTTTCGGTCATCTCTAATTCTAGTAAATCAGCCGGAAAGCCGGTTTCAGATAATATTCGTTCAACATTATCGATAAAACTTGTGCGCTGAAACTGCAAACTCGCGACATTCACCGCTAAATGGCCAAAACGATAGCCAGCGTTAAGCCAATTAACGCCTTGTTTACAAGCCATAGTTAATACTTGTAATCCAATTTCATGAATTAGCCCCGTTTTCTCAGCAATTGGTATAAACTCAGCAGGTGAAATTAAACCATACTCAGGGTGCTGCCAACGAATAAGAGACTCTAACCCCACTAATTTTCCTGTGACTAATGATAATTTCGGCTGATAGACCAAATGAAATTGGTTGTCTTGAATTGCTTCATGTAATGCACTTTGGATTTTGAAATGCTCAGCAGAGTTCATCGTCATTGTTGAGTCATAAAAAGTGATGTTATTACGGCCACTTTGCTTAGCCATATGCAAGGCTGTATCAGTGTTTTGCAGTAAATGTTCACTGTTTAAAGAGTCATGAGGAAAGACCGAAACCCCCATACTTAGTGTTACTCTTATAGAAGGATTATCATCAAACTTGAAGGGCTGCTCTATCAAGGTCTTAATCTTATTGATATAGCTCGTTACCATTTCATTTTGGGTAATATCTGTCAGCAAGAGAACAAACTCATCACTGCTTAATCGACCAACAATGCATTGTTCACAGCTAAGCTCAGATAACCTTTTACCTACTTCAACCAATAATTGATCACCCACATCATGACCAAGGCTGTCGTTTATATGCTTAAAGAAATCAATATCGAAAAATACGACCGCCAGTTGCGTCTGTTGCTTAAAGGCCCTTTCTACTTGTTGTTGCAAGTTAGAACGAAATAATACTCTATTGGGGAGTTGAGTTAAGCTATCGTAATAAGATAAATTGACCAACATTTCTTCATTTCGTTTTTGCGCAGATATATCAGTAAAAACCGCAACAAAAAAGTTAATTTGATCTTTCTGACTATATACAGCGTTAATAGTCACTGACTGAGGGAACACTTCTCCTGACTTGCGTTTATTGAAAATCTCGCCATGCCATTTACCTTTAACTAATAAGGTATTCCACATTTGTGAAAAGAATAAATCATCATGTTTGCCTGAGTTCAAAATTCGTGGATTTTGACCAATGGCCTCTTCTCGACTAAAGCCGGTTATTTTACTGAAAGCGGCATTGACTTCAGTGATATTACCGTCTCTATCAGTAACCAGTACACCTTCAACAGTATTTTCAAATACGCTTTCAGCTAGCATCAATTGTGTCTGCGCTTCTTTATGCCGACCAATATTACGTGTAATGCCAATAACGCCGACTAAGTCATCACAACCATCCATTAACGGTGCTTTAATCGTTTCTAACCAATGACGGTTATTATGCTGATCGATACGTTCGCATTCTGCTACAACAATGGGTTCCTTCGCTGATATAGCTTGGCTGTCACCTTGTTTAAAACTTTTGGCCGTTGCAGAGTCAAATAATTGTTCATCGTTTTTGCCAATGATCTCTGAACGTGATTTATTCCACCCTAGGCCTACACTTTCATTACATATAACATATTGCCCTTGTAAGTTCTTAACCCAAATATGCTCTTGAAAAGAATTGATAAAGTTTTGTAAGTTGATTGACTCAGGAGCATGGAGAACTCGACTTGTTTCTTCAGCGTAAACAAGGGATATGTTTTCGACACACAAGGATAGAAATGCATCATCAGAAGCTTTTGGTGTTTCAGAGTTAAGCTCAGTAACTAAATAACCGATAGGACGATGGTGAGAGCCTGTAATGACTTTTAATCGGAAGTAATATGCGTGCTGCCCATAAACAAACTGGACAACTAGCAGCTGCTTATGGGAAGTATAAGCTTGGTTAACATGATCGAATATAAGCGCTTGAAGATTAGGATCTGGAGTCGATTGTTGATTTTTAGAACTTAATGATAATCCAAGCTCACCAGCTTCATTCAATGAGTAGATATAGATATTCGTATTTAACGCTTCAGCAGTTAAATCGATGTTGTATTGCCAACGTTGTGATATCAAATTCATCATATTTTGCATTGTAAAAGCTTATCCCTACCGCATAGGCAGTAACCAGATGTAAGATTATATAACCAAAATAGATAAATTGAATAATCAAATACTGTATATGCCGACTAGATCAATTTACAATTAAATAACATGCTACATTTTCAAAACAACACCCAACAACAACCGACCAACCTTAACCAAAGGGTAACATCGCGGGCTTGCTATAAATCTGCGTTCAGTATAAATTTTGAATCTTTTCTTGTTGTTTTAGTAAATGAATAAAGCGACTCAATACACTTATTTATTGAAATAAAAACATCAAATTCAATTAACTATTTAATTTTGCAGATCTTAAAATTCACAGATTAAACGAAACCTTATTCAAATCAAGGTAGTGAATCGATTTTAATTGAAGCATTATTTTGTCAACACACGCTCTGAATCACTCAAAATTGAAGACAAAAAACCGTTACATCATTAAATAGGCTGTCAGCTCTCAATTAAGCGCTTGGCAATGACCTATTTTTACTATCCTTGTAAGGGCACATGGGCATATCGACCACACTATCAGTTAGCTTTAGCTACTAACTCATTGACTCAAATTCCAAACACAAAAAAGCCCGTTACCTGAGTAACGGGCTAACTGCTCTCAATTAAGAGACGCTAATTTTAAAGATATGGGGCGCTTGGCGATGACCTATTTGACTATCCTTGTAAGGGTACATGGGCATATCGACCACACTGTCTGTTAGCTTTAGCTACTAACTAACCAACTCATTCACTCAAATTCCAGACACAAAAAAGCCCGCTACGTAAGTAGCAGGCTATCTGCTCTCAATTAAGAGGCACTATTTTAAAGATATGGGGCGCTTGGCGATTATCTACTGTTACATGGGCGTATCGCTCACACTATCAACTGTTGATGTGTCTAAACCCGCGGTTGAACTTTTTTAGGCAAAGAAAAAGCCCTAACACATTGTGCTAGGGCTTTATCAGTATTAGGCGCTTGGCGATGACCTACTTTCACATGGGGAGACCCCACACTATCATCGGCGCGATTGCGTTTCACTACTGAGTTCGGGATGGGATCAGGTGGTACCACAATGCTATTGTCACCAAGCAAATTTGGTCGTTAACCGCAAAAGCGATTAACTAAATTCGGAAAGCTGTTTGATTCTTTGAGTCTTACTTTATTAAGTGCTTTATATTCTTCACTAAGTCTTACCTTTCACA
>NZ_MCUF01000069.1:962-25540 GCF_002873615.1 Shewanella sp. 10N.286.51.B7 | reverse complement strand
TCATGAACTATGATCGTTAGTTGCCTAGGAGAATTTCGTGTTAATCCGTACATTTGAGCAAGCTGATTATCCTTTCGTGCAAACCATATACCAGCAAGGTATCGATACAGGGAATGCTACGTTTCAATTAACAGCGAAAAGTTGGGGTGAGTGGAATACTTCAATGCATAGCCATTCCCGCCTTGTAGCTGTCGAAAATG
Organism: Shewanella sp. 10N.286.51.B7; assembly: GCF_002873615.1. Taxonomy (NCBI): domain Bacteria; kingdom Pseudomonadati; phylum Pseudomonadota; class Gammaproteobacteria; order Alteromonadales; family Shewanellaceae; genus Shewanella; species Shewanella sp. 10N.286.51.B7. Next base: position 25,340 of record NZ_MCUF01000069.1, on the reverse strand, counting down.
ACAATATCATTGGTTGGGCTGCACTTTCGCCAATATCAAACAGAGAAGTATATTCCGGAGTCGCAGAAGTCAGTGTATATGTTGCAGCTAGTGCTCAAGGTAGGGGGGTAGGTCAAGAATTACTCTCAAGTCTAATTTTTGAGTCTGAAAGTAATAATATTTGGATGTTACAAGCTGCTATTTTCCCTGAAAATAAAGGGAGCCTAAAACTCCACAAAAATAATGGTTTTCGTCAACTTGGTATTCGTGAAAATCTTGGTCAAATGAATAATATTTGGCGTGACGTAGTTCTTATTGAAAGACGTAGCAAAGTTGTAGGCGTAATCGGCAACTAACAAGCTGTTAAACAAGGACAAAATACAGTTGGCTGTGTTTCGTACCTCAACAATTTTAGCCAACAATATTTTGCCTGTTAACAGGGCGTTAAAGGAATAATTCATGAAATGGAGTTTCTTAATCCTACTCGTTTTATCATTTCCATCGAGTGCAATTATAATGCGACATGATGTAGATGAGTCTCAATATCTAGAATTTGCAAAAGATAATAAATCGATAGTTACCTTTTACGGAAATTATAGAGATAAAGAAATTGTCGAAGGAACTGGGACTCTAATTGCCGAAGATTGGGTGATTACCGCTGCTCATGTTGCCAATTATTTGTTAATTGATGGAAAAGTCAGGTTTAAAGATTCTTACTACAAGATAAAGAAAGTTGTTAAACATCCAGATTGGAAAGATAAGCAATTTCCAAATGATATAGCGCTTGTCCAGTTACAATCGACTATCCCTAATAGTGAAACTGTTGCTTTATATGACAAAGAAGATGAACTTCATAAAACTTTGACGTTTATCGGTCGCGGAGACTTTGGCACTGGTGAAGTAGGAATTGTTGGTGCTGATGCTCGATTAAGGGCTGCGCAAAATGTTGTCACAGAAACTTCTGGGCAGTGGGTTCGGTTTAAGTTTGATAGTGAACAAGACTCTTTGGCATTAGAGGGTATTAGTGGTCCAGGGGACTCTGGTGGACCCGCACTACTTAAAATGAATAATCGACTTTATATTGTGGGCGTTAGTTCATGGCAAAATGCAGAGCCAACAGAATGGCAAGAAGCTAAATATGGGGTAATTGAAAACTACTCTCGCATTTCATATTTCAAAAAATGGATAGAAAAATCTATGGAGTAGCAACAACATGGTCATCCATTCCATGTGACTAAATATCAAACACTCTACAAGGCTTTAGTTACTGCTTAATATTCGGTGATTAATGATGAAGTATTTAGTCCTTTGGCCATCAGTAAATGAATTTTGGTGTGGGTGTGGGTGATCAAAGTAAGAATAAGTAAAAGAAACCCAACAACTTTCAAAAAAACTGTAAGCATCCGCACAAAAAGCTATTACCTCATCGACACATAAAGCCATATAACTTAACGAATATCTAGTTGATAATAGGAGGTCACAGTAAGATAAACCATAATTATTTCATTGATATAGAATTATCATATAATGCTTTGAGGATAAATTTTTCAAATTAAAAATAGAGATTAATATGCCTTTTAAGCAGTATCATATTCACAATATTAGTATGTTTTTTCGTGCATGTATTACAGCTCAAACTAACACTTCAATAACGCCTTCAATCGCACAAAGAAAATCAACTGAGACTCTAGCTGTTAATGCATTACTGGCTTTATACCTTGGACTATTTACGTTATTTATGTGGTTCGAGCAATTCAGAATGCCTTATATTCACATGGAAAACTTAGAATTTTATTGGGAATTATTAAAATCAGGTCCGTTTTCTGATGCAGAGATGAACTATAGACCAGTTGCTATGCGTGAAATTGCTGACCTTTATATCTTGCAGTGGGCCCTCTTTGTATTAATACCTTTGTTTGCTTTAATCATTTTTGTCATTGCTCGGTCTAAACTTAAACAAATGCCAATGCATGAAGCTTCTCAAGGCGGAAAACTGTCCACATTCGGCAGAGTATTGGCACTCTTTATTGAAGGTAAAGCGCAGTTTTTAATGTTATTTGTAATTGGTTATAGTTTTTTTGCCACGTCAGCGTTTTCCCAATGGATGATAGATGCAGCCAAGGGCCATGCGGACTTCAACATTTATAGCTTGTTTTTTCCGTTAGCGTCGTTACTGCTTGTTTGGCAGTTTATTCGGCCTTTTGCCACTTACTATGTCATTACAATTAACAAAAAACAGTAATCATGCCCTATCGTGATTAAACAGTCCTTATCCCCAAATCGTTGTCCAGCTCGCAAATTTCAAAGCTCGTGGGGGGAGTTGTCTAGGCCTCGATATTCAACCTTCTTTGAAAATAATTTTTCAAAGAAGGTTGTAGTTCATCAATTAGCCCACCCAGTCTAGCTTTATGTTATAACTTCAAAATAATGGGTGGCTATGTATTAGCTATAAAAAGATCTTTTAATGAAAGTCTAATTAACACTATAGCCTTTACCCTCTAAGCAAGCTGCGCGAGCTTGATAAAAATTTTCCTCGCCTTGAGCATTTGCAGTTTGTACCTGAGCCTGTTGTTGCGCAGCTTGCTGCTGAGCCGCTTGTTGTTGCTGTTCAGCTTGTTGAATATTACTGCGGCGACTTTGACGTCTTGCTGCCACAGCGCCAATAGCGGCTCCATTTTGCGCAGCGTCACTACGATCATCATCACCAAATTCGGCAATCATAGCGCCAGCGGCTGCACCAGCCATAGCTCCTCGCATGCCAGAGCCTCTATCAACAGAGTCATTACTATCAGGTGTAACTTGTGTCGGTTGCGTTGTTGTGGCGATAGTTTGTGGCTGACTTGGGTTATAGCCAGTTTGCGATACAGCCCAACTATTACAACTTGCCTCATCACTAGCCTGTAGCTCTGAACTTTGATTTTGCTGAGGAAAAACATACTGCTCAGCATAACTACTATTAATGACGGTAAAATTCATCACTGCGGCAACGGCAAAAGTAGATACAAGACCTGCAGTTTTTAGCAATAAAGTCTGATTAAGCTTAGACATAATACCTCCAATAAAAGTTATATAATCAATTGTTGTTATTCAAGAGCGCAACAGTCATTTTCAACATAAATCATTTGCAACATAAGTCATTTGCAACATCAGCTCTGTTTAACAACCAGATGAATAACTGCGCTTTAACAGCACAAATAATCGCCGATTACTGGCAGTAATAGTTACCATTTAGCGCCATAAATAAAATCAAATGACACCTAACTGAGATATGAATCCCCCCTAAAAGACATGAAGGGAAAGCCAAAGGAAAACGAAAAAGAGAAAACGAAGAAGAATTTAGAAACTATGCTTTGCAGAAGAGTGAGTCTAATTGGCTAAAAACGAGCAAGATGCTCATTTTGTATTTATTTACTCCCCAAAAAAATTGAGAGCAATGAACTGCAAACTCAGAACAGCCCAAGAAAGCTGGTAAATTAACAAAACATAAACGCAGTTCCACCAGCAAAATTTCTCACTGCAATAATGCTTTTCCCTTGCACCAAACCACAAAGGCTATTAACCCGTTTTTCAACACTTTGTTGTAGTCGAGATTTTAATTTATTCAGATCAATACTCTGGGATTTATATTGATAAAATCGATGTAAATAGATGACCCCGAGACGCTTAGGTGTCATTTTTTGAGTACTGGACTTATCAATTGAACGAAAGTAATAACTTAATTGCTTTCGCTTTCTTGCAACTCGATAAAAACGATCAGCATCAATTTCACCCTCTCTAAACTCCAATATTGTCTCTTTAAGCGAACCTGTATGCTGTAAAGCCCGCGCAATTCTGTGGCCCACACAAGGTATGCGGTAACTAGCAACACAGGATTTAAAGCGTTTTTTATGTAAAGTATCAGGAATAAACAATGGATCGTAGATAATGGTTAATGGCGTTTCACAATGGCTTGCATCAATATGAGACATATCTTGAACTTGCAGTTCGGTGTGTTTACTCAGCTTTGGATCCCACGGTGCATTAGGTTGCCAATAGGTACTTAGCGGCATGAGTAATAAGGCTTTATCTAGCTTTAACGCTTTGGCATGAAATGCTGCTGCAAAACCGCCTTTACTACAGCCATAACCAATCCGAGCGGGAAATGGGAATAATGAATCAGACAAGTCATCAATAAATGCGGCAAACTTTGCTGAGTCAAAATAATGGGTTTCACCACCAATATGATTAAACGAAATCACATTCATTTTCTTTTTAGCAAAAAACTGAAAACTCCATGCCTGCTGGTCAGCATCAACTTGCTCTTGCGACATCGCATTACTAGAAGGGGGAAATGTCACCATTAAAGGCTCATCAGTATCAAAGATATGATATTGAACCAATACATTGTCAACTTGTAAGCGTACAGATTGGTGATAAGTCAGCATTGTTAACTCCCCAGTTTGCAGCACACCATTTAAAGGCGTGAACTTGCCAAACGACATAATTTAAATCGCATGCTACAAGACTAATTGGGGATTAAAAGTGTTAACTCACTTAAGGTTAAATCTACACGCAGCGTGTAAAAAAACAGCAAGGATGACGTTGCACTTGTTAAGAATTTGAAACCGCCACGCCATTAAAAATTAATTCAACTGTTGATTTTGTCGTCAGCAAATTCACAAGCTTGAACTCAGTTGAGTCAAGCATTGCAAAATTTCATTCGAAGCTATTAGCCCTCTTTAAATACGCCCACAAAAAACCGAACGACGGCTATCGCCATGAATACCTGTACCAACATATTTAATGACACCGTAATATCAAAACTTGGTGTAAGGTGCAGCGCACTCATGGTTAGCACTACCAGTAAATTAGCACCAATCACTTTTTGCAAAGCTAATTGAGGTGCTGCACAAAGTCGCCAAATCACCACTATATTGACAAAATAGAACATGGCTAGATGCCACACTTCTGTAAAAGAAGGCATGATAAATACATATTCCAATGTCACTAAAGCGCCAAAAATACAGATACCGACCAAAGCTTCATTGACAATAAATTTTGGTAATGCAATTAAATTAACAGCCATCACCGCAGACAACATCGGAAACATATAACCATTAGGTAATGGTGTGTATATCCACAAAGCAAAACTGGTCGCTAATGCCGCCATTACAATTAAGCCATCTTTAATGCGCAACGATAGCGGAAGCGCAATATCCCATTGTTTAACTAACTCCTGCCATGTCAAAGTCACGTTAATATCAGTAAAGGTTTTGCTGTTTTTATCAATACGTGTTGAGGTGCTCAGCAAATAATCTTTAGCTACCTGAATACGCGTCACCATTGATGCGCTCTGCATCAATTTTTCGTTCAGTTGAATAAGGCTATCTTCATTAGAAACGGCTTGCAGTAAAGACACTTTAATCACTTCAGGATTAGCATCTGCATTGCCGACGATACTCTTAGCTTGCTCAAGCCATTGAGTTAAACGCTCAATCGTTTCGTAACTCGCAATGGTCAATAGCTTCCACTGTTTACGTTGATGGGATAATTGGTAACTCCCTGCACTGGGCAAATCTAAAATTAAACTTTGGGATTTGATGCTTTCGGTCATCTTAACTAAGTTAGCCTGATGGGCTAAAAGCTGATCTATACTCACCTCTTTTTTGCCATTCAAGCAGTCGGTTAGCTCTGCAACTAATTCAGTTAATTGCTCTGTGATGCTGTTGTGTTGTGCATAAAAATTGACTTCAGAATTTATCGGCCAGACAAATCGATACACAAGCGAGAACATCACCACGCCCAGTAATGTTTCTTGTAAGCGAAGAAAAATCATATTGACTGATGTTATATCGTCAAAGCTTCCCATAAAGCATATTAAAGTACATACAATAAACGTAATTCTGACAAAGTATCCGTGTTTGCGATCATAAGACATCACAGTACTAATGCCAGCAAGCAATATAAATGTCCCAATAAATAGCATTCGCTCTTGGGCAAAAAAGGCAATCATTGCAATAGCAATGCTAGCCCCCACTATTGTGCCCATAATACGGTTTTGTGCAGCTTGAATTGAATGGCTATATGATTCATTTGCCGCCAATGTAACAACGGTAATGGCTGCCCAATAAGGCTTTTCCCAGCCAAATAACAATGCCAATACAATGGCACTGGTAAAAGCCAGAGCGACTTTAATGGCTTCTTTAGTAGCAAGACCCAGCATATTAATCCCCTTTTGCACCATAAATATCAGGTCTGCAGCTTATTAAGCGCCATTAAAAATTTGCACTGAGGCGGTGGTGCCAACACGCAGTTGTACGTCTTCAGGAACATGTTCAATATGGATCTTAACGGGAATACGCTGTGCTAAACGGATCCATTGAAAATTAGGGTTCACATTAGGTAATAGGGTATTACCTGTGCTGCCATCTGACTTAGCAATACCAAAGCCAATGCTTTCAACTTTCGCTTCTATCGGGCTATCTGGGTTCATCATTAACGTCACGCGAGCTTCATCCCCCATATTCACCCCTTGTAAATCAGTTTCTTTAAAGAAACCTTCAATCCAAAAACTGTTCTCATCAATCAAGGCAACAACAGGGTTGTTAGCCACAACCTGGGCGCCTTGCCTAAGGTTTAGATTGGTAATAAAGCCGTCTGTAGGCGCTGTAACATGGGTATAAGCCACATTAAGTTCAGCTTGTTCAACCACTGCATCTGCTGCAGCCAAGTTAGCTTTAGCTGTTTGCACCGCGTTTTGAAAGTTATTCAAATCAAGCTCAGAAACCGTGCCGTGCTTGAGACTCTCAAGTTCCACTGCGCGGTGATTTTCATTTTTAGCTTTATCTACTAATGCGCTCGCCTGCATCTGCTTTGCTTTAGCATTACTTAACTCAGCTTGGTAAATACTCGGGTCAATTTCAAACAGTAATTGGCCTTTCTTAACGCGGCTATTATCGTCTACCAGCACGTTCGTTACAGGGCCTGTCACTCTTGGGGTTATTTGAATAATGTGCGCTCTTACTTGGCCGTCACGGGTCCAAGGATTTTCAGCGTAGTTTTGATACTGGCTTAACACTGCTATTGCAGCAATCACAACCATCACCAGTGTGGTAATTATACGAAACATATCGAGCTCCAAAGTCTGATGAGTTAGGTAAAAGCAATAAATCGGCTTAATAGCACGGTAAATATCACCACCATGCAAAGTTCAACTAATGCTGGCAACGCTATAACACGCTGCCAACCGAGTTTGCCAGCAACAAATGTAACCGCGACGGTAAGAAAATAAGCTAACATTACAACGATTAACAGCGGCGGAAAGTACACTTCTCCAATCGCAAATTCATGAGGCATTTGTGTCACCAATCGAGTTATAACTAAAAAGGGAGCAGCATCACAAAATAAGCAATACTGCTAATGACGATAATTGTATCGATTGATTAATGTTTGTTGTAATCGCTTAAAGAGGATGTAACCCATCAAACTTGAACCTAAGACAGACCCTTTTTACCAATGACTGAATAGAGACTATCTTTAATAATATTTAGTGAGGCACGAACATCGTATTCAATGAGCCAATAATCGCTCAAATAAACCATTTTGAGTGGGTTTGTTAAAACAAATGATGAGTATGAGCAAAGCAGGTAAAAAAATACCTCATAAGCAACTGAATACGCTTGCTTACTGTTTCAATTGATACAGGGTTTAATTACACTGACTCTTGAAGGTAATTTTCTCAATCTGCATCAAATGACGTAGCTTGGCGAGTCACTTAACCAGAAATAATGATAAATGGAGCCCATACCCGATGAATTTTAGCTTAGAGCAATTACGCGCATTCGTTGCGGTTTATGAACAGCGATCATTTAGTAAAGCTGCAGTTAAGTTAGATAAGCACCGTACAACTATTGGGCAAGTGATTACCAACCTAGAAGATCAAGTCGCAGTAGAGCTGTTTAATCGTGTCGGTCGCAGTGTCGAAGCAACAGAAGATGGTGAGCTGCTTTATCGCTATGCTAAAACAACGGTACAACAAGCACTGACTTTCGATAAAGTGGCGCTCAGTTTATCTTTTGGTGGGCTTGAATCTATTACTATCGCTTATGGCAGCTTTATGTCACCAGGGCTCTTAACCGACATTCGTCTTAAGTTGCTGGAAGAGTTTCCCAATATGAAAGTGCACTATGTTGTTCGCACGAAACCAGAAATCAAAAAAGGCATTGAAGATGGCAGTATTCATCTGGCTATTGTCAATGTTTACAACAGTAAAGTGGTTAATAGTATCGACTTTACCTTCCTAAAGAATTTAGATTTTTACTTATATACAGGTAAAGATCACCCTTTAGCGACTGCCCCTAAAAATAAAACCATGTCTATGATGAAGTCATCAAAGCAATTAGTATTGAAAGCCATGCTCGATGACGACATGGCACAAAAAGTCATATTATCTTCAGATCATGAAATCATCGATCAAATGACATTAATACTAAAACTACTCGAAGCGAATGTTGGCTGGGCTTTACTGCCTAGCTTAGTGACCATATCACCAAGCTACCAAGAAAAAGTCGTTACGTTCAAATCTGAACAGTTGCTTGATCATGTTAGTGTCCCTATAGCGTTATGGGCACCGTATTCAAAACAAATTGCGCCAATTAAAGAGATTGTTTCCAATATCTTTGCAGAGTATCCCTACCCTAAAGGTTTAGACTAACTTATTTGTAACTCACTTTTCTTCAAACGGCTTATTGGGTTTTACCATTAAGCCGTTTTTGTATCCGCATCACTTTTCACTTTTCACTTTTCACTCGGTCTGAATAGAATACGGCTTCACGACTCACCTCTTTTCATATCTCTTAAGGGATGTTTTCACAAAATCTTGCTCAAATAAAATAATCTCCTCGCTAGGAGCCTCACTTCTAGTTGCTCATAAAAATCAATAACCTAATACATAAAACTATTCTACTTTCTCTCATAACATAAGACTATGAAGGGTTTAATCCATCAAATGGGATTAATTGTGTCTAGTTTCCTGCCCTAATATTGCTGCCGAAACCACGAACTATCACTCACATTCAGTTTAATAGTGAATAAGTAAATGGTTCAAATTAACCAGTGACTATTCACTTTTGAATTTAATTTTAGGCAGCAAATATTATGAGCATTATCGAAAATCTATTTGCCGTATCTCCTTACATCGCTTTATTTATTACACTCGCGTTAGGTTACCTCATCGGTAAAATCACCATAGGCCGTTTTGTGCTGGGTGGCGTAGCAGGAACCTTAATCATGGGCGTGTTAATTGGCCAATTTGGAGTACAAATAGATCCAGGTGTAAAAACCATTTTCTTCGCGTTATTCATTTACGCAGTCGGTTATCAAGGTGGGCCACAATTTTTCAGTGCGCTTAACTTCAAAACCATCAATATCTTATTGTCAGCGGTTGTCATGACAGTCACAGGTTTACTCTGTGTACTTGCTGCAGCATTGATGTTTGATCTTGATAGCGGCACAGCTGCAGGTCTTGCAGCAGGTGGCTTAACACAATCAGCCATTATTGGTACAGCAGGTGATGCTATATCACAGCTAGGTAACGTCACCGAAGAAGCTAAACAGTTGATGCAAACCAACGTAGCAGTCGGTTATGCCGTGACCTACATCTTTGGTTCATTAGGTCCAATATTAATGGTGTCATGGTTGATTCCAACCTTTATGAAATGGGACATCCGCGGCGAAGCACTTAAGCTTGCTGAAAAAATGTCAGACGGTAAAGCAGAGCTTGCACCTGGTGAGTTTAACGCTATTAGCGATCTGGTATCTCGTGCCTATCAAATTGATGACAGCAGCGATTTTATTAGCCGCACCAGCCAACAAATCAATAAAGATTTGCTCGATATCGCTATCGAAATGATTGACCGTAACGGTAATGCCATTGAGCTTGATAAAGACATCACAATTCAAGCTGGCGACATTGTCATTGTCACAGGCCGCCGTGAAGCGATTGCAGGTTATATGAGCACTGCAACCAGCGAAGTCGCTATGCCAAAAGGCATCAACTTAATTGAAGAAAACCGCCAGCTTATTGCTAAAGATGCCAGCTTAGTGGGTAAAACCATTGCTGAAGTTAAAGCAAAAGCCAATGCGGATACTTACCGTGGTGTTTATGTCACAGACATTATTCGTGGTGGTCATTCACAAGATGTTGATGCTGACTTTATCGTCGCTAAAGACGACATCATTCAGTTAACGGGCACCGCTAAAGACATTAACCGTGTAGAGAAAAATATTGGTAAACGTTTAGGTTCAGCCTTTGCCACCGACTTTATCTTCTTTGGTTTGGGTATGGTTGCAGGTCTGCTAATTGGCCTAATCAGTTTCGAAATTGCCGGTATTCCCGTCACAATTGGTTCAGGCGCAGGTTGTTTAATTTCAGGCTTATTCGTGGGTTGGTTACGTAGCCGTAAACCTGCTATTGGCTCACTACCTCTAGGTGCATCTAACTTCTTACGTGATTTTGGTTTAGCGGTGTTTGTCGGCATTGTTGGTCTACAAGCAGGTCCAGAAGCCATTAATACCATGAAAGAACACGGTTTAACTTTATTGTTCTTGGGTATGGCAGTGACCATTATTCCACAAATCATTTCATTCTTTATTTCTTACTACGTATTGAAAATTAAGAATCCAATTGAAGCTTTAGCTTGTGTTTCTGGTGGCCGCAGCGCTAACCCAGCATTCGCAGCCTTACTTGAAAAAGCAGGCAACGCGACACCAGTATTTGCTTTCACAGTGACTTATGCCATTGCCAATGTATTGCTCACCCTTTGGGGCCCAATCATTGTCGGCATCATTTCAACTCAGTAGCTTCAACCTGATTTTTCAACGTAATAGTTTCAAACAAAACACATTTCGGCGAGTGAGTTCACTCAACTGACTCGCCAATAATCAGATTTTAAAATATCAATAGGTACATACTATGAACAAGCAAAATACTAACGACCTAATGGCAATCGATTTCACACAATTTGCCGACTTAAGCCCATTTGAATTGAAAGATAAACTTATCGAAGTTGCACAAGCAGTGCCTGATCGCACTTTGTTAGATGCTGGCCGTGGTAACCCAAACTTTTTAGCCACCTTGCCACGTAAAGCGTTCCTTCGTTTAGGTGACTTTGCATTAGAAGAGTCAGAGCGCAGCTACTCATACCTCAATCAAGGGTTTGGCGGTATCCCTGACGGAGAAGGTGTTGTGGAACGTTTCGATACTTTTGCTAAAGCGAACCAAGGCCGTGCAGGCGTTGAGTTTTTACAAAAAGCGGTTAGCTATGCCAAAGACCGTTTAGGCATCGAAAAGCAATCTTTCTTACATGAATTTGTTAACGCATTCCTTGCGTGTAACTACCCTGTACCTTCACGTATGCTGACTAACATCGAGAAAGTGGTAAAACAGTACATCGGCGAAGAAATGTATGGTGATTTGCCAATGAATTCTGACTTTGATTTGTTTGCTACTGAAGGCGGCACTGCGTCAATGACCTATACCTTCGCCACAATGGCAAACAATGGTCTGCTTAAAAAAGGCGACAAAGTGGCACTTATCACGCCAATCTTTACCCCTTACTTAGAAATTCCAGAGCTTGCTGAGTACGACCTAGAAGTCGTTGAAATTCGCCTTGATGAAACCACATGGCAGTTACCGCAATCAGAAATTGAAAAATTAGCTGATACTGATATCAAACTACTTTGTGTGGTTAACCCAGCAAACCCAGCGTCAGTGAAATTTTCTGACGATACACTGAACCGCTTAACTGACTTTGTAAACACTCAACGTAGTGACTTATTTATCATTACTGATGACGTATACAGCACCTTTGCAGACAACTTTGTGTCACTGTTTGCAAAACTGCCATACAACACTTTGTGTGTGTACTCATTCTCAAAATACTTCGGTGCAACCGGCTGGCGTTTAGGCACCATTGGTATCCATCACAGCAATGTGTTTGATGATGCTATGCGTGCCCTACCTGAAGCTCATCAGCTAGAACTTGATAACCGCTACAAAACGATCACTCCTGATCCACGTAGCATTAAATTTATCGACCGTATCGTTGCTGATAGCCGCGCGGTCGCACTAAACCACACCGCGGGTTTAGCATTACCACAACAAGTTCAGATGGCGTTGTTCTCTTTAAATTGCTTAATGGATTTAGAAGATAACTACAAAGCAGCTTGTAAACGCATTATCCGTGAACGTTACATCACCCTTTACAAAAACATGGGGATTGAAGTTGAAGAAAACGTCGACCGTGTTGATTACTACACCTTACTAGAGCTAGACACTTTAGGTGGCAAACTTTATGGTGAAGCGTTTGTTGAATGGTTCAAAGACAGCGGTAAAGGCAAAGACTTCCTATTCCGTTTAGCTCACAAAACGGGAGTTATCTTACTTCCAGGTAAAGGCTTTGACGTGGTGCATCCATCAGTACGCGTTTCTTTAGCAAACTTAACTCATCACGAATACGAGTTAATTGGCCGTGAAACACGCTCAGTATTGAACGATTACTTTACTGAGTTTCAAGCAGCTACTGCGTAATGAATAACACCTGTATTGGCTCACTAAAGTGAGCCAGTACTCGTGCCAAACTATTACTAAAAATATTACTAAAACTATTACCAGTAATAACCGTCACTACTATTGTAAATACTAACGCCAATCATTAGATTGGCGTGTTTGTATGCTCGAATAGCTTTTCTAAGAATCTTCATAAAACCTTGTGCATAAGAAAGCCTTACTGGTGGATTTCATCCATCAACAAGGATTATGACTATTCAAGATCACAGACTATCATTAGCCATATTGAAATCAATCGCGTAAGCCTTTATAAGCTAACGTTAACCAGCAGCATCATTGTCAGAACATGGCATTCTTCCAGTATTGTGCTCGCATTGTTCATCACAACTTTACTTATAATAGGTCATTACATGAAAGGTATTATTTCAATTCAATCTCACGTGGTATTTGGGCATGCAGGTAACAGTTCTGCCGTGTTCCCTCTGCAGCGCATGGGCATGGAAGTGTGGCCTATTCATACGGTGCAATTTTCAAATCACACCCAATATAAACAAGGTTGGAAAGGTCGTGCTTTTTCTGCTGACGACATCAACCAACTTGTGGCAGGTATCGACAACATAGGTAAACTGGCGGATTGCCAAGCGATACTTTCAGGTTATCAAGGCACTGCAGAACAATGCCAGGCAATTATCCATACCGTTAACAGTGTAAAACAACAAAACCCTGCTGCGATTTATGTGTGCGATCCTGTGATGGGCGATCCTGAAAAAGGCTGCATTCTGGCAGACGGGATCACTGAGCAATTAATCAATGATGTCATGCCTATCGCAGATGTCATTGTGCCTAACCAATTTGAATTAACTCAATTTACAGGCATGGAAATCAATAACCTAGAACAAGCAAAACTCGCCTGCGAAAAAGCACTGACTCTAGGACCTAAAATCGTATTAGTAAAGCACCTGCACTCTATTGCTGATGACACCTTTACCATGATGTTAGCCACTGCAGATGGCATGTATATTTCCCAGCGACCACAGCTTGAATTTAACCGCCAGCCTGTTGGTGTGGGTGATTTAATATCAGCGTTGTTTACTGGGGGGCTATTACAAGACATGAGCGCAGTAACAGCATTTGAACATGCCACTAACGCTTGTTATGGGGTATTAAAAGAAACCCATAAAAGGCAAGAGTGGGAGCTACAAACCATTGCAGCTCAAGCTGAACTCGTTCAGCCAACTGAAGTATTTCACGCCAAAGTTGTTTAAGACTTAGACATAAAAAAGCAGGAATCAATTAGATTCCTGCAAACTAGGTGTGGGGGGGGGGAGTTACAACAGTCACTACACACCCAAAGTAGTGACTGCAAGATGTTTCATCCGCTTAGCATTAATAGTTAGCTTGGAATGTTAACCATAATTTATCGGTATCATTTGAAAAGTCATAGCCTTCATCTGCACCGCTGAAGCTGGCATATTTCACACCTAAGCTGTAATGCTTAGCAAATGGGTAAGTAGCAGCAACGCCCCACTCTGTTCCCATATCAATATCGCCATAATCTGATTCAAACTGGTGATATTTGGCTAGTAATTTAAGACCGGCAACTTTACCCGTTAAGATCACATGAGTATCGACTAAACCGTTATCCCAGTTACCTTTTCCGCCAAACAAGAATTTGTCAGTCCAACCGTTAAAGGCATGAAGTGTTGCTAATGGTGTAATAAAGCCAGCTTTACCACTATCAGAACCTAATACTTCATAACCCACTTTTGCGCCAAAGGCGTCAAAATCGATACCCGCACCTAACTTGTAGTAATCCGCGCTGTAACTTACAGGGTTATCACCCCCTTCAGACTGCTGCGCATATTCAGCTTCATAACTGACTTTCAGCGCATCTAATTTGATATTACCCGCAGCTCGAATACCAAAGGTATCAGTAGAAAAGGCAGCAACATCAGTATTATCAATCAAGTAACCATAACCGGTTAAATTAACGAACTCTAAACCTTTATAATTGATATTGATTAAGCTGGTTTCGTTTTCATGTTCTTCTTTACCTGAACCTTCAGGGAAAATACGATTTACATTAGCGACATACGCATAGTAAGCCGTCAAGTTTTCAATCGCGGTGTTTTTAATCGAAACCGCATCATAAGTTTGTTCATTTTGACGGAAGCCCACACCACCAACAAAACGCTGGTTATCTAATAATATGCGTTGGCGACCTAATTTAGCTAACGTTTCAGCAGGGCCTTTATACCCAATAAAACCTTGGTTGATTTGGGTATATTTATAATCACCGATCAGTGGTTCATTATCCGTAGAGCGAACATCATCAACTTCCGCTACTGCAAATAAATTATATATATCACCTGTTTGATAAGTTAAACGTGTGCGTAATGTGGTTTGGTTTTGTTGATCCACATTGGCAACATCGACATCTTCATAGCGCAATCTAAATTGCACATTCACTGACGAGTCATCGATAAAAGCTTTTTTCAATGGGTCAACAGTTTCAGTTTCAGCATAGGCCGTAGAAGTCGCTAAACTGGCAAGAACGGCTAATGTGAGGGTACTTAATTTCATTTATTGTAATCCTTTTATTTCATCATCTCGAGTGATGTTATAAAGGTGAAATGAAATGAAATAATTGATCTAGAACAATGTTACAAAAGAGCTACAATTACGCATCAATATTTGTGAGCCAGATCATTAACTTATACTAAATTAGCATACCTCGAAATAGGTATTTTTAGCATTAACTCATATATTATTTACTAAATAATTGATTACCGTTTTACTTTTATCCTGCCAATAAAGCCTAAATAAAAATGACTATCCAAAAAAAAGCCTGAAATAAGCATTTCAGGCTTTTTAAAACTTAGGCAAATTTAGCAACCAGTATCAGTTATTTGATAGAAAGCGGGCTCTGAATTGTTACCATCAACCAAATAGTGCAATGAGCAATTACTGCTTATGTCATAACCTTGAGGAAATATATACACGCCAGAGTTTGGAATATTGTAAATCCCCCAATCTTCACTAAATTCATCAGTTGCTCCTGCCATCTGAGCGAACGAGCCTTCTAAAGCTTTAGGTAAGTTAACGTTAGTTGCTGTGATATAACCTAGGGTAGTCGATATTTTGATGCCGTTATGATCAATCTCACCGGGATCAAGTGTCTCTTGAGAGCCAATAACCGCTTTTGAATAAACTAACGAATTAGCTGATTGAATACTGCCTTGTAAGCTGCTTAAATTCGCCTTAACGGCATCGGATTTAATATCAATAAATTTAGGGGCTGCAACCACCGCAAGTACACCTAAAATAATAATAACAACCACAAGTTCAATTAAAGTAAAACCGCGTTGAATGGGGTATTTCATAACAAATATTCACTGACAGCATCATATTTATCTATTGGAAAAATATGAAATAGTTAAAGGAAGGCCGATAATACTCCAACCATGAACCCGCCACTACAACATAAATAGCACTGATAAGTACATTTATTAACTTTTACACAGTTTTGTTATCAAGATCTTATTTTTTGTCGTCTGCTCTACAGCTTATTAGGGCAGCTCTTGTTTAATTAATTTGAGTAAAAAAGTTTCACGCTCAATGGATAAACCTTTTTTGTCACTGTTCACCATGGTATCGAGATTATGTTGGATAGCTTCATCAATATCCATCCACACGGGTTTCATACCATTGTTAATCTCATGGGACTCAAACTGGGTTTCACCCAATTCACTATCTATCTCGCAGGTATAGCAATATGACAACATATGAATCAATGTCATGCCATCGCGACTCCAAGGGCGATATTCCTCATACAAGCCAAACTCTTTAATATTACGAATTGATTTAGCGCCAGTTTCTTCTTGTAGTTCTCGTACTAAACCTTGCTCAACCTCTTCATGATCATCAACCCCGCCACCAGGTAAAGTGTAATCATGATAACGCTCGGTATAGAGCATTAAAATAGTATTACCTTGCAGTACAATTGCCCTCGCTGCTCGGCGAGTTAACATTGAGTCTTGCTGTTGAGCAACAAACTGACTAGGTGTGTCGGGGTGGTGGCTGGTTTTTAAATGGCGCATAACAAGATCATCAAAATAAAAACGCGCATGATACGCTATTTTTCATAGGAAATATTCCTCCCCTCATTTCGACTGCTAATAATTTTTAAATCAAAAAACATATGTAAGTATTAAAGGAAATCAATCTAATCAAACCACCCGCAACAATTAAGTAACAATCACGCTGTTTCCCCTCATTTTCTGCACCGTTTCTGCACTTTTTAACGCTAGGATAAACCAAACTCAATTAAGCAAGCGCTTAACAAGTAGACCTCTGTACCTAGAGGCTTGTAAACAGCTCTTGATAACTGCCTATTTATAAATTGCTTTTTATAACAAGTGGAAGCCCTTGCCATGAAACTCTTTGCCCCGACCAAGCAACACTCAATTAGCCTAATAAAGTCAGCCTTATTTGTACTCATCACAAGCACATTACTGGCTTGTGGCAGTAGCGATGATGATACTGCTGTTGAAGATGCTGATGAAGTTATCACCACTCCAGACGACTCTACTGATGATTCAGGTGATGACTCTGATAATGACTCTGGTGATGATTCTGGAGACGACTCTGATAATGAAACGCCTTCAACAGGTTCAACAGATGGTGTGCTGTGTGATTATGTAAATAGCACCTATAACGAATCTGAATCGGTTTATAACACCAGTAATGCCGAGTGGACTTGCGAGGAAGGTGAACGCTTGCTTGATGCTAATGGGATCCCTGATCATGAAGTGGGATTATTTCCTAATGCAAATAATCCAAACAGCATTTATGAGCAAGATGTTTCTGCCAGTTACACCTTAACCCCTGAAGAAAGTAACACTGCTACAACCCTTGGTGGCCCCAGAGGTGTTTTAGGCTATGTACTTAATGGGGTAAAAATTGATGCGAGCACCGCAGGCACTTGTGATGACTCTGGTGATGATTGCAGTTTAGTTGGCAATGACGGCAACTGGAATATTGAAGCATTGGGCCAATCAAGTTTCAACTTTGGCACCGATGACAATAACGCCCATGTTCAACCTGGCGGTGAATACCATTACCATGGCATGCCAGAAGGCTTCGTCACTTTACAAGGTGGTAGCAGCGATAAAATGACCATTATCGGCTGGGCAGCAGATGGCTTTCCTATTTATGCTCGTTACGGCTATAGCATCGCAGACGATGACAGTTCTGCCATTAAAACCATTACAGGCAGTTATCAGTTAGTGACCAACGCCAGCAGTAGCAGACCATCAACCGACATATATCCATTGGGTACATTCGCGCAAGATTGGGAGTACGTAGCAGGTTCAGGTGATTTGGATGAGTGTAATGGCCGTGTTGGGGTCACTCCTGAGTTTCCTGATGGCATTTATCATTACTATGCCACTGACAGCTACCCCTACTTTCAACGTTGTGTAAAAGGTGAACTGTAAATAACTGTCTAACTATTGGCATCATGATGAAGTCAATGGAGCCATCAAGCATAAAACCTATTAAGAGTATGAGTACATGAAATTAATAAAGAAACTCGCTGCAAGGATCACTACTTGTATCATCTTGTGTGGATTAACATTCTCATCTGTTCAGGCACATATGATGGTGGCCCAACATGGCACAATTAACTTAGTCGATGATGGTGCCTTTATGGTGCTATCACTGCCGGTGTCGGCGTTTCATTTTCTTGATAATAGTCTAATTGAACTTGATGACTCTGATGCTGCTGATGGCTCTGATGGCTCTGATGGCTCTGATGATGCTGATAAAAAAATCGGCAATATATCAATGTCGAACCTGAGCATTGATCAAAATAATGACGGAAAACTATCATCTGATGAATTACAACAGCATCGACAACAAATAAGCCGCATCATTCTACAACGGGTAAGTTTAAGCGATGCTACCGGACCATTGCCTCTGCAAGGGTTGATCATTTCATTGGCTTCACATGGCTCTCCTAAACAGCCATCAGATCAAATCATCGTTATGGGCAGGTTCAAACTCAACAACAGTCAAGATCCCCTCATATTTGAGAATCAATTATTTGGTAAAAGTTTCAGTGAACAAGTGATTGATATGAGTGTCACTCGGCAAGAGGATAAGCAGAAACAAGTATTTCAAGTTTCAGCTAACGCGCCATCACACAGATTGTTTCCGGCCAAATAAATGCGCTGGCACGCCCTAGTCATTCATCATGGATTCACACTCAAAGCCTTGGCGCATTGAGTCAAATCGACACTGAGAACCACATTGCCACGGCGCATTATCATATTTAGCTGATACCGTTTGAGCGTGAACTTTGCAGGACTGATAATCGGTGAAGTCGGTGTCCATTTCGTAGGCAGCTGAAGTATAGCCATTTTTATACACAAACGAGCTCCATACTGCTGGCCCCTTATGTTGATTAGACTGATTAATCATTATCACCGCTGTGATAACAGCAATCAGTAAAATTAAGACAACTACGATAGAAATGGCATTGGAATTTTTTGAAACGGTCATAAGTATCAGCACAGCTTTCGAAAAGAATTAGCATAAACTTTAACATGATATTTGCAATCAAAAATGCGGCCAACATCTAGTCTACAGTGATTAATAAAAGCTTACTCACGCCCTCTATTATTAACAAAACCTATAAACTAATTCTACTGAACTCTCGCTTATCAATCGCTTTATACCTGCTAACATTAATATATTGAATGTGCGGGCGTTAGGTTTATAAAACATCAATTTTTAAGCCTTAAAGTCTTAAAAATGAAACCTTAAAGGCAGTCCCGTAACTTATTAATCACTAGGAACTCATCATGCAAAAGACGATTCTTGTTACCGGCTCTACCGATGGCATTGGTTTAGAAACAGCAAAGATGTTAATTGCTGAAGGTCATAAGGTGTTATTACATGGCCGTAATCCAAATAAACTGACTGACGTTGTTAATCTATTAGCAACAGCGGCAGATGAATCACAAATTGAATCTTATGTTGCCGACTTATCGAGCATGGAAGAGGTAAGAGCTTTGGCTAAACAAATCAAAGCCAAGCATAATCACCTTGATGTGCTAATTAATAACGCAGGGGTTTATAACCCAAGCACATTAATTACCCTAGATGGCTTAGATTCACGTTATGCGGTTAATACTTATGCACCCTATTTATTAAGCCAATTATTACTGCCTATCATGGATTCAAGTAGTCGTATCGTTAACTTATCTTCTGCAGCACAGGCGGCATTTTCTGCCAATGATATGGCTAAACCAAGCCCATTGTCTGACTCAACCGTATATGCCCAAAGTAAATTGGCACTGACGATGTGGTCACGCCATTTAGGGTTAGCGATTAAAGGAACAGGCCCAATGATTGTGGCAGTTAACCCAGCATCAATGCTTGGCAGTAAAATGGTCAAACAAGCATACGGCGTTGCAGGTGGCGACTTATCGATTGGCGCAGATATATTAACTCGCGCAGCGTTAGCTGATGAGTTTGCAGAGGCAACAGGGCAATATTTTGATAATGATAGAGGACAGTTCGCCTCTCCTCACCCTGACGCTTTAGATGTGGCTAAAACAGCAAAAGTGGTAGACGTGCTAGAGCAAGTGCTTACAGAGCTGAGTTAAATTAAGTTAAGTCAGTCTTTCTTTTTAAAATAAAACTACGGGTATTTATAACAATACCCGTACTGTCTTATATAAATTAACCACTACTATTTTTACAACGAACGCTTTCAATAATATCAATATAGTTAAGTATTGCAGCAACTAAACGCTTTAAAATTTTTCAGCTTGAAGCTAAACAAGCAGTTTAGTTGAGTCGCTAAATGACAATAAAAAAGCTAAAACTGCTGCGATTTCAAACAATTTAGTCAGCCACTCATCAATTAAAATATGACTCATATCTCCTTTTGAAACTTTAAAAAAAAATTGTTATCCAGATCGCATTTTTATTTTGAAACTCCTGATAAATTCCAGATTAAGCACACACTAATATAGTGTTCACAACCACCAATACTAAGTGCTTGTAGTTTGGGCTTTATGATTGATATCGAACGGACTTTCTATTTCAAGGGCGACTCATTCCCCAACAAGAAAGCCATGTCTCGATAGAAAGGATATTTTATGGCTGAAATTATTGACCTTGTTCCAAATAACACTGAAATCGATGGGTTTGACAAACCATCTACTCCAAAAGCAAAAGAAGATATGTTGCATAGACGAGAGGTGAAAAGACGCCTTGAAGACTACTTAGAAGCACAACAACTTAAACGTGCTATGGGTGGCGATGATTTCTTTGCTTAACACATTATTGTATTCAAACACCCTGTTTATCTATTCTGCATAAGCGTGCATTTCTCCACCATGCTTTCCGTGCATCATTAAGCTCAAGTGACTTCTCCAACACTGAGCTTAATGAACCACGCATCCATTATTTGTGCTGTTACGCTGCTTTATTTATACAAAATTGGCATAAAAAAACCACAGTTTTCATCAACGTTCAACGCTACAGATACCAGTAACTTCACGTTTAAAAATCCGTGGTTAGGAGTAAATTGAAGGGGGGAACTCCTGAAGACTAATGCCCATTATTATCGTTTTATTTGATATACCCCATAACTTAAGCGAGGCATTGAGACTGTGATAGCTTGTTTTTCAACGTCAATTAAGTGGCTTGAATCTACATTGCTAGAAGGTAGGCCGTTATAATATAAATCACCCGCAGCCTTAAAGGTTTTCAATACATCTTCAATCGCCGTGATAGGCTCACCTTTATCTGTCATATCAATTTCAATGCTTGCAGATTGATTACCAGAATTAAACACAATCAAATATTCTTCACCACTCGTTTCATCCACTCTAGCAAAGGCAAACATGCCGCTGTTCGCTTGAATTGCTGAATCTTGGATTATTGAATCTTGGATTGATGAAGCTTGGATTGATGAGGCTTGAATTGCTGAAGCTTGGATTGATGAAGCTTGGATTGATGAAGCTTGAATTGATGAGGCTTGAATTGAAGAGGCTTGGATTGTTGAAGCTTGATAGTATCTAGGTTGATATACGCCACGACGTAAGCTTCTATGCTCTTTCCTAAGCTGACTGAGGGCTGATATCGCCATAAATAGTGGATGGGATTGATTAAAATTATCTTCAGCAGTCGTTGCTGAAGTTCCCATTAACACATTATCGTTATAACTGTTTACCTTTGATGGAAACATGTCTTCTCTTGCATCAATATCATTACCATCACCAGTAAAGCCTTGCTCATCACCGTAATATACAACGGGGATCCCGCGCGATAAAAACATAAACGCATGGGATAAAATACTCCGCTGTAACTTTTCAGTTGCCGTCAATTCAAGTCCTGAGCCATTAATAAAATACCCCGCTCGCCCCATGTCATGGTTACTTAAAAAGGTCATCAATAAATCTGCTTGGCTATCTTCATCTTGATACAACACATCTTGCTCAAATAACTGTTTTGCTAATAGCGGGCTTTTACCACGATAAAAAATATCAGCAGCGACATCCTGAAAAGCAAAGTCTAATACCGAGGGCAATTTACCTTCTGTGGTATACAAACTGAGATGATGTGGGTTAGTGTCGTAGACCTCGCCAAATACATGAAAATTAGGAATGCCTTGTCGATTGGCATAATCAATAATTGCTGGTGTAAAAGTTTGCCAGAATGACAAATCAACATGACGCACAGTATCGATGCGAAACCCGTCAGGCTTAAACTCGGCTATCAATTGCTGATAAATTTCAATCATCCCTTTGAGCACTTGAGGATTTTTAGTATTAAGATCGTCAAGGCCATTAAAATCACCATTAAGTGAGCTTTCACCTTTAAAGCTACTATCACCTTGATTATGGTAATACTGCGGATCGTTCAACCACTCTGGCACTTTAATATCAGCGTGTTCATCAAGTATAAATGGTGAGTATTGTTCTGTTTTAGATGTGCTTAATGGCTTGTATTCACAATGGTCTAGACCTTGACGGAATTGACCGTCTTGTTGATGGCACTCGCTATAGCGGATGATGTCTGCGGTGTGATTAGTGATGATGTCAAAAAACACCTTCATTCCCCGCTGGTGAGCAGCATTGATTAAGGCTTTAAGATCATCATTACTACCAAAGTGTGGATCAATTTCACTAAAATCGACAATCCAATAACCGTGATGTGCAATGCCGTCTTTTTGAATCGCCTGATTTCTCAGTAGTGGTGTCATCCAAATAGCTGTGATCCCTAGAGACGCCAAATAATCTAATTTCTGCTCAATCCCAGTAATATCGCCACCATGAAAACCACGCGCTGACGTCTTATCGACACCACCGTGAGATATTCCTGACAATGCGCCATTATCGTTAGCTTCATTGCCATTATTAAATCGATCTGGCAATACAAAATAAAAAATGTCATCCCGAATATCTCGATGTAGATAATCTTGGTAAATATCTAACGATGCTGGGGGTTCGCTGACGTTCGATTCCCTGGATATTGATTGCGTGGACGCTAATTCAAAAGCCGCTGACTCGGTTTGGGATGATTCAGTTTGGGATGATTCAGTTTGGGGTAACTCGGCATGAGATGACTCACTTATGAGGCAACCTAGGAGCAGTACTCCTGCATTGACAGTGACTAAACCAAGCCTTGCTACACCCAATGTAGTTTTTGATAATATTGATTTCATATTTGTTCTTAATCCATTAATAGTTCAAACAAAAGTGCCACAACGAAGTGATATAAAGTTAAGGTAACTCTTCACCTTTTGCGCTCACATATAAGGCATACCAATGTTCACGGGAAAGTTTCAAGCCAATAGCTTGCTGACAAGCTGAAATTCTTTGTAAGTTCGTAGTACCAATGACGGGCTGAATTTGCGCAGGATGCTGCATTAACCAAGCAAGTAAAATGGCTTCCTTGCTAACACCGTAATCTGCGGCTAATCGCGCTACTAATTTACTGGTTTGTTGAACCGCAATTGGTTGACTACTTGCATCGACTCCAGTGTAAATCCCCTGACACAAGCTCCCCCAAGACTGCACTTGCAGACGGTTCTGCTGGCAATACGCTAATGTACCAGGGGTAAAGTTAACCCCAGCGCCTGCTTGATTACCCGCATAAACAGTTTCATCGAGCCAATCTTGCTTGTGTAAACTCAACTCAATTTGGTTGACAACTAAAGGTGTATCAAGCGCTTGTTGAATGGCTGATACTTGATGATGCTGCATATTAGAAACACCCAAGAATCGTACTTTTCCTACATCACGTAAACGATGGAACGTGTCTGCGATTTCCTCTGCCTCCATGAGTGGATCTGGGCGATGCAATACCAACACATCAAGGCAATCGGTTTGTAACTGTTGCAAGCTTTTATCAACACTGTGGTTAATCCACTGCGCTGATAAATCGTAACGCTTTGGCCCTAAATCATCTTCAAGACGGATACCGCATTTGGTTTGAATAAACATCTTTTCACGTAATTCAGCACGAGCTGACAACACCTGACCAAACACTTGCTCTGCTTTACCAAAGGTATAAATATCAGCATGGTCAAAGTAGTTAATTCCCTGTGCTAAAGCCGTATCTATAACCTCGTGAGCTTGATTTCGATCAGCTGCGCTAATGGCATGATTATTCCAGCCACCGCCTAGTCCCATGCAGCCATAAACCACTCGGCTAACGTCTGGTAAGTGTTGCGCAAGCGCCAAAGGCTTAACGTTGACTTGTTTTGCATTTATTGCTGAGTTTGAACCCATGACTGATTTTGAATTAATAACTGATTTTGAATTAATAAC